>DATAJN010000690.1:0-8313 GCA_036262105.1 Ilumatobacteraceae bacterium | reverse complement strand
GTAGTAACCGGTCACGTCAACGATGATCCGGGTGTATGGAGCGCTTGGGCGCGCTTTCGGACCTGACGCTGCACATCTTGCGCCCATGGGGGCGGAAATATGCCCGACGCTGCTGGTTTCGCGCCCAAGCACATCCGCACTGAAACTGCGCTACTCCGTGGGGTCGGGAGCGATGAGCTTGATCACGCTGAAGTGCCCACCCTGCGGATCGGTGAGCACCGCGAATCGGCCCGGCGGAATGTCCGTCGGGGCCATCTGCACCTGGCCGCCGAGCTCCGCGCATCGTGCGGCCGCGGCGTCGGCATCGTCCACCGCGAAGTACACCATCCAGTGGTTCGGAACCTCTGTCGGCCAGTTCTCGCCGATCGGCAACAACCCTGCAACCCTGCGGCCACCGGGAAGCTGAAGCTCGTAGTAGTCGCCGTCACCGAGAGCCATACGCTCACCGTGAAGGCCGGCCGTCGCCTCGTAGAAGGCGAGCGATTCCTTCACGGCGCGCGTGTTGAGCTCGTTCCAACACAACGTGCCCGGTTCGTTCACCCGCCCTGCGCCCTTGTGGTCGCCTGCCTGCCAGAACGACACGGGCGCGCCGCCAGTATCGGCGATGACCGCCATTCGGCCGAACGTCATGACATCCATCGGCTCCATCAGCACCGTGGCACCAGCGGTCCGCGCCTTGGCCACCGTGGCGTCGACGTCGTCGGTCGCCAAGTATGTGGTCCAGTAGACCTGACCCGGGTTCTGCTGATCGGCGATCGCGGCAACACTCTCTCCGTCGACCATCGCCATCGAGTAGTGCCCCATCTCGGCTGGACCCATCTCGATCTCCCAACCGAACAAGGCCTTGTAGAACGCGATCGATGCCGACACGTCGGAGGTGCCCAGGTCGATCCAACACGGTGTGCCGTTCTCGTACTTGCTCATCTTCGACATTGTCTGCCTCCTCGGCGCTTGACTACTGCTGATGATTGCCCGCCGGCCCCGCCTCGTTCCCGGCCTCAATCTACTTGGGCCTACGGCGACGATTTCACGCGCCAGACCTACCGCCGTCGACGAAGAACGATCAGGCTGACCGAGTAGGCGACGCCACCCACCAGGCACATCACGCCGTAGGGCCCAGCGTTCTGACCGCGGGCCGTCTGGACGATCAGGCCGGTGATGGCGGCGAAGGAGACGGCGAGGCCGGCAACGGCGGTGGCATCGCGATCGATGCCTCGCTGACGTTCGTCCCCACCAACTCGCATGATGGCTGCCACATCACCGTCGCCACCTGCCCACAGGAAGGCGATACCGGCAGCGATCACGTAGAACACGACGAGACCGATGGCCAATCCATGATCACCGCCAACCCAACTTGCGACGGCCACCGCGCCACCACCGACAATCAGAACCGCAGCCGAGGCCGCACGGTGCCCGGATCGTGTTGAACTCATCATGACTCCTCCTCATCGACGGTGAAGATCCTTTCGACCGACTGTTCGAAGCAACGAGCGATCGCCAAAGCCAGCGGCAAAGAAGGCATGTAGCGCTCGTTCTCGATCGAATTGATCGTCTGCCGCGAGACTCCGAGAACGTTCCCGAGCTCGCCCTGGGACATTCCCTTCGCCGATCGCAACTCGCGAACACGGTTCTTCACATGACAAGCCTACTTGACACCTGGCTCGATGTCAAGCGTCCTTTCCACCTCGTGGACTATGTCCGCACCGCATGACTGCTATCGAAGATATGTCTCTTCCGCATCCTTCAGGGCGTCCCTACCATCGCAGCATTCGAGGAGAGGGGCGAATGGCCACAGGTGATCAGCCGCAACCTGACCTGCTTCGAGCCGCGCTGCGACATCTGGTCGGGCCCGTCTCGGTCGTCACGACACGCGACGGTGACCGTCCGTGGGGAATGACGGTCAGCGCATTCACCGTGGTATGCCTCGAACCGCCGACGATGGCATTGTGCGTGAACCGCAGCACGGCCACCGCCTCACACATCACTCGCACCGGTCGGCTCGGCCTCAACGTGCTTGCCGACGAACAGGTCGAATTGTCGCAACGATGCGCAGCCCCAGGCGAGTCGAAGTTCCTCAACGACTGCGACCTGTCGAACCTCGTCGAGAGCCGAGCCGATGGGTCGCGGCCCGCTCCCCTGCTGGCCGACGCCCTGATTGCGTGCGACTGCGATGCGGTGTGCCTCGACGTCGCCGGAACCCATCTGCTCGTCGCGGCCAGCGTCTGCTCCGTCACCGTTGGCGTGCAGCGTCAGCCCTTGCTCTACGGGGCCGGGCAGTACCAGCGCCCCTACCCACTCGCCTGGCCCACCGCCTGACCGTCGGTCGTCCAGACATCCATCCACCACAAAGCCAGCATCACCCCGAACCAGGAGATCGTCATGATTCGCACCGGAGCCCAGTACCTCGAGAGCCTTCGCGACGGTCGCCGCGTGTATTGCGCCGGCGAACTGATCGACGACGTCACGACGAACCCGAAGACAAAGGGGTTTGCCGCGACGATCGCCAACTACTACGACCTGCATCATGCTCCCGAGAACGAGGAACTGCTGACGTTCGTCGACGCCGACGGAGTTCGACGGGCGATGCACTGGATGCTTCCGACTGATAAGGAACAAGTCGTCCGCCGTCGCAAGTACTACGAGTTCTGGTGGCGCACGTTCAAAGGCGGCATCTTTTGCCGCCCGCCGGCCTCGATGAACTGCGTGATGTTCGCCCAGATCGACGACCCGGAGCCGTGGGAGGCCAACAGCACGCTGCACGACGGACACCCATTGGCACAGAACATCCGCGACCAGTGGGCGCGCCTGAAGCGGGACGACCTGTCGATCTCGCCGATGTTCCTCGATGTGCAGTACGACCGCGGGCGCGACGATGCCATGGCGGAGACCCCAATGCTGCATCTGATCGACCGCAACGACGATGGAATCGTGGTGCGCGGTTGGAAGGCGATCGGCACAGGAATGGCCTTCGCCAACGAGCTTCTCATCGGCAATCTGTGGCGTCCGGGGCAAACGGCCGAGCAGACGATCTACGCGCTTGTTCCGGTCAACAGCCCTGGTCTCAGCATCTTCTGTCGCCCGTCGAATGCAACACCAGACGCCGACCCTTTCGATCGACCGCTCGCCCACCTTGGTGACGAGCTCGACGGCATGGCGTACTTCGACAACGTGCTGATCCCATGGGAACGAGTGCAGCACGTCGGCAACCCGCAACACGCCCAGCTGTACCCCCAACGCCAATTCGACTGGGTGCACGTGGAGACCCAGATCCGCCATGCGACCAACGCCGAGTTGATGGTTGGCCTCGCTCTCCTGTTGACGCAGAGCCTCGGCACCAACACCTCGCCGGTGGTTCAGAGCAACGTCGCCGATCTGATCCGATTTCGGGAGACCTGCCGAGCGTTCGCGATCGCTGCGGAGGAGACCGGTTTCACCACACCAGGCGGCATGTACAAACCGAACAACATCTTCGTCGACTTCGGGCGCGCCTATTACCTCGAGAACATCTCCAGGATGACGGATCTGCTGATCGACTTCTGTGGGCGCGGCGTCGTGATCTATCCGACAGCCGCCGATTTCGACCATGAGTACATGGGTCCCCTCCTGCACGAGGTGTTGAAGGGGCCGGGAATGTCGGCGCTCGATCGAACCAAGATCTTCAAACTGATTCACGAGCGGTTCCTCACGGAATGGGGAACACGCAAGGACATGTTCGAGAAGTTCAACGGAACGCCCTTGTACCTCATCAAGCTGCTCACGATGCAACGGACCGAGTACCAGATCGATGGCCCGCTCACCGAACTGGCTCGAGAGGTGCTCGGTCTCGGTTCGCTAGCCGACATAGCGGCGCGCGCCGAGGCCGCAGACAAGACCTCGAACTACGCGTCGGTCCGTTACCAGCCGGAGTTTGCGAGGGCACAAGACCAACACGACGGCTACTACGCCGAGACGAAGGAACCTGTCGGCAGCGTGTGATCACGTAGAGCCCAACCGTGCCTACGGTGCGTTGGTGAACCTGAGCCATCTCGACCTGGACCTGCTCGTCGCGCTCGACGCCCTGCTCATCGAACGCAACGTCACGCGCGCCGGCCAACGCATCGGTCTGAGCCAACCAACCACGAGTCGGGCACTCGCCCGACTACGCCGCACGCTTGACGATCCGCTGCTCGTGAGGGTGGGCCGCGACATGCAGCTGACGCCGCGGGCCGCCCGACTGGCACCGCGCGTTCGTGAGGTCCTGGAGCTCACCGAACGGGCGATGGAGGATCGAAGCGACTTCGATCCCGCGACACACGCACGCGGTTTCTCGGTGAGCTGTTCGGACTACGTGACACTCGTGCTCATGTGCCGAGTGGTCGAGACGCTCGCGACACAGGGACCCAATGTCGAGTTGCATCTCGTTCCCCGGAGTGCAGATGCGCGCGGCTTGCTGCGCCGCGCCGACGTCGACATCGTCATCGAGCCAGCAGCCCTGATGAACGGCAAGGGGCTCAAGAGCCGAGCCCTCTTCACCGATCGATGGCGATGCGCTGTCTGGTCGGGATCCAAACTCGCCCGCGGACGCCTCGACGCCAAGCGCTTCGTCGCCGCGCCCTATCTCACGTACACACTCGGCACGGGGCGCATCACCAACCTCGCCGACCGTCTCCTCGCCGAGCAGGGAATCGATCGTGAGCCCCGCGTGACCACTGAGAACTTTGCGCTCGTACCATTCCTGCTGCGCGGTACCGAAATGATCAGCCTGGTACTCGAACGGGGCGTGATGGCCTTCGGCGTGGGCATCGACATCACCCTTCGTCGATCACCGATCGAACTGCCGATACTGGTCGAGACGATGTATTGGAACCCGCGCAACGCCACGGATCCGGCCCACGCCTGGCTACGCGACGTCATTGCGTCCGTCGCCCAGGATCTGTGACCGCCGCCGATCCTGTCGCGCAGGTCGCCTCGGAGCGTCGAAACGGTCGATCACTCATCTTCGTGGTTCCTTTATCGCGACCTCCTTCGTCGACCTCTAGACGAACGTCTTGTACCCAAGTCGACGGCTAGACAGAGACATTCATCAAGTCGTCGACTCGGCCGGACGGCGGTTGGCGCGACGCGAGAGCGGATCGAACGCGTAGTAGAGGGCGAGCGCACCGTGGAACGCGAGGCAGGCGTAGGCGTTGACGAACGCGATACCGATCGACAATGCGTACACCACGGCTCCGAGGGTGAAAGCAAGCGTTGCCGTGCGTCGTTGAGCTTCCGGGAACGTCGATTTGAGCAGGCGGCGACCGCTCGAGGCGTAGAGCCACAACGCTCCCCAGGCCAACGCATTGACAGCCATGGTCGCGCTGTACGCCACCGCCGCCGTGCGCGCACCATCACCGCGGCTGAGTGCCTGGCCGAGCACGCCGGTCGGGTACGGCAGGAACGCGATGGTCATCAACAGGAGGAGGTTGAGGTAGAAGAAACCGGCGTCAACCTCTTCCAGGTAGTTGCAGATGGAGTGGTGGTTGAACCACATGATGCCGATGACGGCGAAGCTGACGACGTATGCGGCGAGTGACGGCCAGCGGTCCGCCAGCTGCGACGCCAGATGGTGATAGTCGTCGGGTTCGCTGATGGTGAGCACGAGCAGCGTGATGGCGATGGCGAAGATGCCATCGCTGACTGCCTCGACCCGGGTCTTGTTCACGCCGTACCACTAGCAGACGAGTGGGCGTCATCTCTCATGGAATTCTGCCACTCGAATACGTGGCAACATTTCCACGACACGAGCAGTGTCAACTACCTAGGGAGGAACAAGAATGATCACCCATCGAGTTCGCCGCGGGGGTCTGCTGGCCACCGCCGCGATCGTCGCTCTGCTCGCGCCAGGGACGGCGCACGCCAACGGAAGCCACGATGGTCACGGCCACGGTCATGGTGGCCCGCCGACTCTCTCGGCACCACTTGCGCAGGGTCTCGCCGGGCCGCTGCAACTCGCGGTCGGCGATGACGGCAGCGTCTACGTGGCGCAAGACTTCGCCGGTGTGCTGACCAAGATCGGCCGCCACGGCACGCAAGACATCGCCTCGAATCCCGGCGGGGAGATCGCCGGCGTCGATGTCGGCAACGGACACCACGTCCTCTACACAACGACCAACGCGGACGAGAACGGCGTCCAGACAGCCGCCGCCCTCAACAGCCTGAAGCGCGGTTCGTCATCCGTGGTCGCCGACATCCACAACTACGAAGCGACGCAGAACCCGGCCCAAGGAGCCACCTACGGGTTCGAGTCGATCCCGCCGGACTGCGCCGCGCAGTGGCCGGTCGACCTGGCCGGGCCCACGTCGTACACGGGCGCCATCGACTCTCACCCATATGCAATTGCCTCGGACGGACGCAAGACCTACGTCGCCGACGCGGCGGGCAACGCAATCCTTGAAGTGGGACGTCATGGGCAGATCCGCACCGTCGCGGTTCTTCCGCCGCAGCCGTCGGTCATCTCGGCAGAGGCCGTCGCCGCCAACCACTTTCCCGAGTGCATCACGGGGCTCACCTACGATTTCGAGCCGGTGCCAACCGACGTCGAGATCGGTCGCGACGGGATGCTGTACGTGACGACACTTCCCGGTGGGCCTGAGGACCCGAGCCTCGGCGCCCGCGGCTCCGTCTACCAAGTCAACCCGTGGACCGGCTCCGCCACCCAGGTGGCCAGCGGACTGCTGGGGGCCACGAACCTGGCAATCGGCCGCCACGGCGAGATCTTCGTCTCCGAGCTCTTCGGCAACAAGGTCTCGAGAATCGTGGACGGCGCCCCGGAGACGGTGCTCGACCTGGCGTCACCGGCCGGGCTCGAGTATGCCAACGGAAAGCTGTACGTCAGCTACGACGTGTTCGCCAACGGCACAGTGGCGACGATTGGATTCAACCAGGACGACTGAACCGAGCCTCGACTTGCTGTCGCGTGTCAAAACGCGCGACAGCAAGTTCGGCGCAGCTCAATCGTCGGCGGCGCGATGAGTCGAGGGATTGCCCGACGTGGCACGATCTTGAGAACGAACACGCCCGCGACGGAGCGGGACCGCGAAAGGAATCCATGGGCAAGCCAACCTTCGGCATCTTCGACCACATCGAGGGCATCCCCGGCACACCGACCCCACAGTTGCTGAGGGATCGCCTCGACCTCATCAGGATGGCCGACGAAGCGGGCTTCGCCGGGTACCACCTCGCCGAGCACCACGGTTCTGATCTGTGCATGGCACCCAACCAAGAGGTCTTCATCGCCGCCGCATCGCAGATCACCAAGAACATCCGCATGGGCCCGTTGGTCAAGCTGCTGCCGCTGCACCATCCGGTGCGAATCATCGAAGACTTGTGCGTCGTCGACAACCTCACCAACGGCCGCATCGACTTCGGAGTCGGTCGTGGCGTCGCCCCGATCGAGCACTACTGGTTCGGTAGCAACTGGCCGGAATCGAAGGACCGTTTCTTCGACGTGATGGGCATCATCTGCGATGCCTTCGCCACCGGGGAGATCAGCAGCGAGAACTCCAAGTTCTATGACTTCCCGACGATCCCGTTGTCGACCAAGCCGGTGCAGAACCCGATCCCCTTCTGGTACCCCGGCAGCCCTGTCACCGCCGGCCGGCACGGCATGAACCTGATGTGGCCGGGTCCGATCGACCAGGCCGCATACGACCTGTACGTGGAGACGTGGAACGCCCACAAGGGCGACACCCATCGCGTCGACGGACCGAACTCGGTGCCACGCGTCGGCTGCACCATGATCCTGGCGATCAGCCCATCGGAGAGCGAGTCGTTGGAGATCGCCCGCCGCACCATGAACGGGTTGATGCGACGAACCCACAACGTCCACAAGTACGACCACCTGGTGCTGACCGATGACGAGTGCGATGCCGCCCTCGGACCACTCAACAACATCATGGCGCACATGGAAGACGCCATCCACTTCGGTGCCGGAACCGCCGAGCAGATCAAGGACCGCTTCGCCGCCGTCCTGGAACCGGGTCTCACCGACTACATCGTGTTGCAACTTCCCGCGGGCGACATGACGCTCCAAGAAGCCAACCGCACGATGGACCTCTTCTGCAGCGACGTGAAGCCGGCACTCGAGGCGATCTGAGCGTCACTCGACCGTGACCGAGTCTCCGCATGGCGATCCCGTCGACTCGCCGTACGTCGCGCGAGCCGAGTTGCTCGTGGGTGCCGAGCTCGTGGCGATGCTCGAATCCGAAGCGTTGCCCGCAGCGGGAGTCGACCCAGAACAGTTCTGGCACGGTCTGTCGGGGCTGATCCACGACCTCGCTCCGCGAAATGTGGAAC
>DATAJN010000689.1:0-2413 GCA_036262105.1 Ilumatobacteraceae bacterium | reverse complement strand
GTCTCGCACCAGCAGGTAAAACAAGGCATGTTCGGCACGTTCATCGTGGCGCCGCAGGAGTCGGCCACCACAACGACGGAGCCGCCGGTGGACTTCGTGGCCCCCGTACACAACTACGGCGGCTATCGCACGATCGCTGGTCGCACCGGCACGCAACGCGTGCGCGTCGAGCCAGGCAGCCACGTGCGGGTGCAGGTCATCAACACCGACAACGGACCGTTGCAGACGTGGGTGACGGGCGCTCCCTTCACGGTGCTGGCCGTCGACGGGCACGACGTCAACAAACCGACCTCGGTGCGCAATCGCCTGCTCGTCGTGCCAGCCGGTGGCCGGGCCGACCTGTCGATCACCGCGCCACCCGACGGGTCAACGGCCCGGTTCGATGTCGGCGGCGGCACGTCGGTGCTCATCGGCCCGAAGTCCGGGACCTCCCGCGAATCGAGCGCCCCAAGCAAGCAGCTCGACATGCTGTCCTACGGCTCCCCCGCGGCGTTGCCCTTCGACCCCGCCAGGCCGGACCGTCGCTTCGACTATCGCATCGGCCGACGCATCGGGTTCCTGAACGGTAAGCCCGGGTTCTGGTGGTCGGTGAACGGCCACCTCTTCCCCGACCTACCGATGTTCATGGTGTCCGAGGGCGACGCGGTGCGCATGACGATCGACAACAACAGCGGTGCTGTGCACCCGATGCACCTGCACGGTCACCACGCCGTCGTGCTGAGCCGCGACGGGGTCAAGGCCACCGGCAGCCCGTGGTGGATCGACTCGCTCGAGGTCGAGGACAACGCGACGTACGTCATCGCGTTCGTGGCCGACAACCCCGGCATCTGGATGGATCACTGCCACAACCTCGACCACGCCGCCAACGGCCTGATCGCCCACCTCGCGTACACCGGTGTCACGGAGCCGTACGTCGTCGGGCACCCCGTCGGCGGTGGTGCGCACAACGAGCCCGAGTGACGGACCTGCTCGGAATCGGAGGATCGCGTCGCTCGACCAGCAATGGTGGTGGGTGTGAGACACGCCGTCGAGCTCCTCTCGCTGGTGATCGCGGTGGCGATCGTCGCCGGCGCCGCCCGGCGGGCCGGCTTGTCGGCGCCGCTCGTACTCGTCATTGTCGGAGTCATCGCGTCCCTCGTGCCGGGCGTCCCCGAATACCGCCTCGACCCCGAGGTCGTGCTCATCGGCGTGCTGCCACCGCTGCTCTATGCCGCCGCCCTGCGGACGTCGCTCGTCGACATGCGCGCCAACCGGCAGGCCATGGGCATCCTGGCGGTCGGTGCGGTCATCTTCACGACGATCGTGGTGGGCGTCATCGCGTGGCTGTTGCTGCCCAAGGTGTCGCTCGCCGCCGGACTTGCTCTCGGCGCCATCGTGGCACCGCCGGCCGCTGTCGCGGCCACGACGATCGGCCGTCGAGTCGGCATGCCACGCCCACTCGTGTCCATCCTCGAGGGCGAAAGCCTGCTCAACGACGCGACCGCGCTTGTCTCGTTGCGCACCGCGACAGCCGCGATCACTGCCTCCATCGGTGTGTGGCGCCGCTCGGGCTGAGGCCGAATGCGGTCTTGATCCTCGTCCATCGGGCGCACACGTGATCACCGATCAGCGCGCTACCTCGTCGACTGCCGATGTCAGCCGCAACCTCTAAGTAAGTCGCCAACGAGTAGGCAACTTCCACCACGCCCAAGTCACCCAACCATCAAGATCTAACAACCGAGTCAGTCGGCGCACAGTTTCATCGCCACAACTCGCCACTGTCAGGTTGGGAAACTGATCTTCCGCACATCGCGGTTCCTGACCGAGCAAGCGATGACCGGCAATACCCTCGCGCAGAGGCGCCGCGAGGTGCGCTTGGCGGCCACAAGCGACACTCTCCCTCTGTAGTCAAAGCGGAGTTTGACTGCCCAGTACGCGTGCGGATATCCCCCGCGTCCTCAGTTGTCCGGGCGTGTCCGTCGCGGTTTGAGGCGCGAGGTGTCAAGTACCGGTACCCGTACGACAGAACGTGTTCGGTAGGTGGGCGACATGATCATCAGGCGACGGTTTGGCCGCTGCTGGGTTTCCTGCGCGATTGGCTGGGCGCCGACCGGGACCTCTGGCCAGGTCACTGGCCGGGTTCCTCGGCACCGAGGGCTACGACATCGCCCTTCTCCGCGAGGACCTGAACCGCTTCCGGTTCCTGCTCGGCGCCGAGGACGGTGAGGCGCTGTTCGGGCCCGCGGACCAGCCCTGACCGAGCTGCCCGGCGTGGACGGCCGTTGGGGGTGGCGAACGCCCCGAGCTCCTTGGCCCGGTCGTGGCGGATCGGGTGCACCCGGATCACCCGTCCTTCCACGGCCAGCTGCACCGACCCGGCCACGATGGCCACCTGCACGTCGGCCCGGGCCCACGCCCGCCCGCACGCATAGGG
>DATAJN010000688.1:0-1832 GCA_036262105.1 Ilumatobacteraceae bacterium | reverse complement strand
GGCCGCCTGCAGCGCTGGATAGGTGAACAATCCGGCTGAGATGAAGCCTCCCTCGCGCTTGGCCGACTTGTCCTTGAACTGCGTCATGCGGCTCAACTCGCCGAACGTCTCGTCCTGGTCGAGTTCGATCACACCCTGCTTGAACAGCTCCAGCAGGGCCAGGAACCGCACGATCACGTCGAGGCGCTCGACCAGCCCACTGGTGAGACGGCGAAACGAGATGCGCCCGACACGCGGCAGCTCGTCGACCAGTTCGGCCACGGCGTCGGCCACGCTGGCACGCACCGGGGCGACATGGAACAGATCGATACGCTGCACGGGCTTAGGGGTGACTGCGCGCATGTAGGCGGCCTGGATGCGCTTGCCGGTGATGCCTTCGAGCAGGTCGGGCGTGACGTCGTCGAATCGTTCGTCGGCACCGGTAGTTCGCGGGTAGCTACGGTCGGCATCGTCGGCCAGCCGGTTGAACACACCGGCGACGTCCTTGAACGTCTTGCACTCCAGCAAGCGGGCCAGCAGCAGGTCGCGCTCTTCCCACAGGGCCAGTTCGTCGTCGAGGTCGATGTCCTCGCGACCCGGCAGCAGTCGGCGAGCCTTCAGCTCCACGAGTGTGGAGGCGATCAGCAAGAACTCGGTCGCCACGTCGAGATCGATCACCTGCAGACGCTCGATCTCTTCGAGGTAGGCATCGACGATTCGGCTCAGTGACACCTCGTAGATGTCGACCTGCTCCCTGAGGATCAGGTGCAACAACAGGTCGAATGGCCCCTCGAAGACGGGGGTCGCCACCGCAAATGCCATACGGGTTCAGGCTAGCTCGCCACTAGCCTGGCGCGCCGTGACCCGCGTGCTCTCGTGCATCCAACCAACCGGCGAAGTCCATCTCGGAAACTACTTGGGGGCCTTGCGAAACTGGGTGAAGAGCCAGCAGGAGGTCGATGCCTTTCACGGGATCGTCGATCTGCACGCCCTCACTGTCACCGAGGAGCCAGGGGTGATCGGCGAGACGACCGTTCGCCTGGCGGCCGTCCTGTTCGCCATCGGGCTCGACCCGGATGTGGCCACGGTGTTCGTGCAGAGCCACGTCGTGCAGCACAGCCAGCTGTGTTGGGTGATGGAATGCACTGTGTCGTTCGGCGAGTTGAGCCGCATGACGCAGTTCAAGGACAAGTCGGCCAAGCGCGAGGGAGGCTTCATCTCAGCCGGATTGTTCACCTATCCAGCGCTGCAGGCGGCCGACATCGTCTTGTACGACGCCGAGGAAGTGCCGGTGGGCGACGACCAGCGTCAACACATCGAGATCACTCGCGACGTGGCGATGCGCTTCAACCATCGCTTCGGCGACACGTTCGTCATCCCTCGGGCAGTTACTCCGAAAGCTGGGGCACGAGTGATGGATCTGCAGGATCCGATGTCGAAGATGAGCAAGTCGAACGACAGCGACGCCGGCTGCATCATGATGATGGACGACGCCATCGAGGTGGCACGCAAGTTCAAGCGCGCCGTCACCGACAGCGACAACGAGGTTCGTTTCGACCGTGCGAACAAGCCCGGCGTGTCGAACCTGTTGGAGATCCTGGCGGTCAGCACCGACTCGACGCCGGAGGAGCTCGCCGGCAAGTACACGCAGTACGGACCGTTGAAGACCGACGCGGGTGAGGCGGTCATCGAGATGCTGCGGCCCATCCAGCAGCGTTACAACGAGTTGATGACAGATCGGGGCGAACTCGCGTCGCTGCTCCGCAGGGGCTCCGACAAGGCCGGCGCGGTCGCCGCCGCAACGCTCGATCGGGCGTACACAGCGATCGGCTTTCTCCCCCGCTGACGATCAG
>DATAJN010000687.1:0-4235 GCA_036262105.1 Ilumatobacteraceae bacterium | reverse complement strand
ACCCATTGATCGCCGGCGCCTCGATGGGGTTGTCGAGCATCTTCGTGGTCTCCAACAGTCTCCGGCTCCGTCGCTTCCAGTAGACCACCAACGCAGGAGTGAGCATGTACCCGAATCACGACGCAACGACAGCAAGACCATCGACCGGCCGGTGTTCGCCGACGGCACCATTGTCCGGGCTAGAACGGCGGTGATCGCAACGGGTGTCCGCGACGAGCTCCCACCGATCAATGGACTCGCCGCGCGTTGGGGCAAGTCGGCGTTCAATTGCCCGTTCTGCGACGGCTGGGAACACCGCGACCTGCCGGTCGTCGTGATCGCCGCTGGACCCGGAGCCGAACACCTGGCCACCATGCTTCGCTCATGGACTCCCGACGTCACTCTCGTCGACGCCAGTGACATCGCCGAGCTCAAGGGCCCCGGCAACACCCTCGAGACGATCGAGCTTTGCGACGGGACCAGCATCCTGGCCACTGCAGCCTTCGTTCGCGCACCGATGTCGCCGCGCAGTGACATTGCCCGACAACTCGGTTGCGTTGTCGACGACGGTGGCTACATCGTCGCTGACCAAGACTGCGTCACCAGCCAAGCAGGGGTGTGGGCCGCCGGGGATGTCAGACGTCCCCCGCCCGCACCTCACCAAGTTGTGCTCGCAGCTGCAGATGGGTCCACTGCTGCGATTTCTATCCACAAAGCCCTGATCGAACGCGATCAACGCGAGATCTGATCGGACACGAGACAAGCGACGATCGCATCGCCGCAGGCCGCGTACGCCCAGCGAGAACCTTCCCACCGCAAACTCCGCGCTACGCCGATCGGAATTCGAGAAGCCCTGGCCAAACCCTTGTTGTGTAACTCTGTCGCCGCGACAGGATCGCCTTCTGCCGAGGCAATCAGCCCAAGACACGACAAGAGAAGCTCGCGCCCTCGATGGACTCGGAGGCTTCGAAACGTCCGAGCGCTTCCCGATGATACGAAGCGGCCGCTGCGCGTCACGCTCTGTGGTTCTGCCATGTTCGGTACGCGGCTCGCATCGCTCCGTAGAGCTACTGGTCGTGCCTGGCTGACGCTGCCCGTGGTCACGCTGGTTGCAGCTTGCACCTCGACGGGCCCGACCGCCTCTCCAACCTCCCTGGCGCCCGCAACGGCAGAGCCTGTAACAATTGCGACGACGTACGGGGTGACCGAGGCGCCGACAACGACCGAGACCCCCACCACCACTGCGACGACGATTCAAAGCACAACCACCATTCCGTTGCTCGAGGACTTGTATCCACAAGTTGCAAGCGGCGTGCTTCGGATCCAGGCGACCACGTGCGACGGCAGCGGGATCGGAACCGGGTTCCTCGTTGCCCCCGATCTCTTGGTGACTGCGGCGCACGTTGTCGCAGGCTCGGTCAGTCTCGCAGTCGATGACGTCGCCGGACCGATCAGTGGCAGCGTCTTGGGTCTCGACTCCCAGCTCGACATCGCCCTGGTCAACCTCGCCCAACCGAGCACGGGTCACCTGTTCACCCTTGCCGCCGACATCCCCTCGCCGGGCGCCACTGTGGCGGCGATCGGATTCCCTTTCAACGAACCGCGGACCCTCACGGTCGGGGCGATCTCGGGTGTCGACCGAGCGATCACTGTCGAGGGCGGCCAGGAAATAGACCACCTCATCCAGACCGACGTGGCGCTGAACCCAGGGAATTCGGGAGGTCCGCTCATCGACCGTCGCGGCGATGTAGTGGGGGTGGTCTCGGCAGGACGGTTCGATGCGCAAGGGACCAACTACGCGGCTGCAGCCGGCCTCGCTCGCCCGCTCGTCGAAGGCTGGGAATCGACTCCGCAAGTGATCGATGCTCCCGAGTGTCAGGCTCTTGGCCCCGACTTAGACGTAACTGTGGTACCGCCGAGCACCACAGACGCGCTCTCGGATCTCGCGGTGAGCACTTTCGAGTCATATTTCACCGGCATCAACGAAGGCGACTATGAGACATCCCGTTTACGCCTCGCACCGCCTCGTCGACCCTCGCCGGAAAAGTGGGCCGACGCACTGGCGTCGTCGTACGACTTCGACATTGTCGTGAACCAGGTCACCGCGTCCGGTTCGGGCGCCATCGCCTGGGTGACGTTCACCAGCCTGCAAGCGGCCGACAAGGGGCCGCACGCCGGGGAAACGTGCACGCTTTGGTCGATCGACTACTCGCTGATCCCGGCTGACGACGGTTTGTTGTGGCTCGACCATTCGGCCGCTCACCCGGGCGGATCAATCTCGCAGTCTTGCGATTGATCGGCGCGTCGGGTCAGCGGCGGGCCGGTTCGGCGCGGGCGCGGATCGCAGCGATCGTCGTCGCCGCATCGTCCGTTGTCGGAGCGAATTGTGCTGACGATGGCAAGTCGACCAACTCCGTCGTCGGAACGCCTGACACATCCACTCCCGGCAGCATCGAAACGCAATCGAGCCCGACCACCTCCCTGCCGAGTACAACCCATCCCGCGACATCGACATCGACGACCTCGACCAGCAGCACCACGCCCATCCCGGCGCGTCCTTCGGTGACTGATGCGGAGTTGCTGGCGGGTGCTCGCGTGCTGTGCACCTTCAAGGGTGCTGTGGTTCCCAAGTCAGTGATCGCTCGCCTGCGGGCCGGCCAGGCGGCTGGTGTCTTGTTGTTCGGTGCCAACGTGGTTTCGCAGAAGCAGGCGCTGGCCAATGCAGAAGAAATTCAGGCGGCCGCGGCGGCGTCGCCGTCAGGCGCTCCCGCGATCATCGCCACCGATCAGGAGGGCGGGATCGTGCACCGTGTCCCTGGGCCGCCGACCGAATCGGCCGCCGACATGGGCACTCGACCGGCCGCCGAAATCGAAGAGCAGGGCCGGGCGACCGCCGAAAACCTCGTCGCCTGGGGCATCAACATCGATCTTGGCCCAGTGGCCGACGTCGTCCGACCCGGTTCGTTCGAGGAACGCCAGCACCGATCGTTCAGTAGCGATCCGCGGCTCGCCGCCGCAGCAGTTTCAGCATTCGTCAACGGCTTGCATGGCGGTGGAGTACCGGCAACGCTGAAGCATTTCCCCGGCCTCGGCGCAGCGGTCGCCAACACCGATGATGCCTCAGCGACGGTGGCGATATCGGCCGACGACTTCAAGGCGGTCGATGTGTTGCCGTTCACGGCCGGGATCGCCGCTGGTGCCGAACTGGTGATGGTGTCGAGTGCAACCTATCCCTCACTCGACGCTGCGCCCGCCGTCATGTCATCGATTCTCATCGGTGACGAGCTTCGCGAACGGCTCGGCTTCACCGGTGTGGTCGTATCCGATGCACTCGACACGCCCGCCGTCGCGTCGCTCGGGTCGCCAGCCGAGGTGGCAGTGTCCGCCGCTCTGGCAGGCGTCGACTTGTTCATCGTCGGCGGAGCGCAGGGCTGCGTTGACATCCAGGCCGCGCTCGCCAAAGCTCTGGTCGACGGCGAACTCCCCATCGAGCAGGCCCAGGCTGCGGAGGCCCGCGTGGGCGCGTTGCGCACCCGGTTGGCGAGCGTACCCGTGCTGGGCCCCTGAGCGGCAGGATCCGTGTACTTGAAGCCGTCAGCGAGTGGGATTCTCACGGCCCTTGGTGATGCCCACGACGTCTGCGTTAGCTTGGAGCGATGGAAGATACTTCACCGTCCCCGCCTGTTGGAGCGAGTGTGTGGGACCGCCAGATGTTCACCTATCTCACTGAGCACACGCGACTAGAGGGGGCGATGCTCGAGGAGTACGTGGCCACCGCTGAGGGTACCCCATCCAAGGCGCTCGCGTATCTCGTCAATCTGTTGGTCGAAGACGAGCATCGCCACCATCGGCTCTTCAACGAACTGGCCTCGTCGTTGAAGTCGGAAGCTGAATTGAGTGGCGTCGAGCCTGTGATACCTCGACTTGATCTGAGACTGGTTGATAGTGCTGATCTGCTCGCAACGACACGGCGCCTCCTCGAACACGAGCAGTCCGACGCCGCCGAACTGAAACGCCTTCACAAGGATCTACGTGACCTGCAGGACACCACGTTGTGGGGTCTCCTCGTCGAAATCATGCAGCGCGACACACAGAAGCACATCGCGATCCTGAGATTTGTGGCAGACCACGCGAAAGGGAACTGATTTTCAGACTATTTCGGCTCGTTGAACATGACGAAGAGCCGCCCAGCACGGCAACACGGGGAACCAATAGCTCATCAATCGAAAGTAGAGGACAACCGCGACGGCTGTCGC
>DATAJN010000686.1:0-2310 GCA_036262105.1 Ilumatobacteraceae bacterium | reverse complement strand
GTCAGCGCTCACGCCACCAACTTCCACGGGCACGAGGGAATCGAGGATGTCGCCACCGCCACGGTTCGCTTCACCAGCGGCGCTCTCGGCACGTTGGCCAGCATCTGGCACGACAACCTGGCTCGGCCGAGTCTGCGGCGGGTGGAGGTCTTCTGCGAGCGACGCGACATCACGATCGAGGGCGACGACTGGTTCGGGCCCGTCGCGTGGTCGAACACCGACGGTGATTCGCACTCGTTGGGCGGCGATGAGTTGGTCGCCGCGGTGGAGCCGTTGCGTGACGGCTCCGACAACCCCGACGAGTGCTTCGTGCGCGCGGTGCTGGCAGGAACCGCTGCGACGCCTGGTTTCGACGACGCCGTCGCGGCCCACCGCATCATCCAGGCGATGTACATCTCGGCGGGGCGCAATGGCGATTCGGTGGAGGTCGGCGGTGGCTGACTACACGGTCGTCGAGCTTGCCGCCGCCGAGACACATCCGCTTCGCTTGGCCGTACTCCGAGCCGACACACCCACCAAGGTGTTGACGTTCGATGGCGACGACATGCCCGGCACCTTCCACCTCGGTGTGCGCGTCGGCGAGGCCGTTGTCGCCGTCTCGACGTGGATTCCGAACAGGTTCGGCGGCGAGCCCGCCGTGCAACTGCGCGGCATGGCCACCGCCAAACATCTGCAGGGCCGAGGTCTGGGCGCGATTCTCATCGAGTCGGGCTGCGAGCGCGCCGCACAGGTTGCGCCGATCGTGTGGGCCCGGGCGCGCGACACCGCGCTGTCGTTCTACCTGGGGCATGGGTTCGTGGTCGACGGTGTTGGTTTCATCGACGAGACAACCAAGCTTCCTCACCACGTGATCGTCCGCCGCCTCTCGTAGCTCCACGAAGTCGTTTCCGCTGGGGCGACGGAAGCGGGCATCCATGTCGTGATGAGCACCGCAACGCAGGTCGAGCAGCTGCGCGCCAGGGCCAGGCATGTACGCAGCGTGTCGAGCGCAATATCATCCAGCCGCGCACTCACTGTGTACAGCTTGGCCGGGCCCGAGACCTGGGTGGGGCCGACGGCGCAAGCGTGCTTCGACGCCCTCATCGCTGTTCGCCGCCAGCTGCAGACCCAGCAGCAATCGCTCGGCGACACGGCCCGCCGACTCGACCGTCAAGCCGACGAACTCGAGCAATCGCGATTCCGCACGATGGCGTCGTGATGGCGCTGCTTGCGTTCGATCCGGCGCGGCTCGACTCGCTGCGCCTCGCACTAGCTGCGGCGCTCGATGATCTGCGCCGTGTACGCAGCGACGATGCCACAACGGTCGCAACGATGCAGGCTGTGCGCTCGGCAACCCGCTCGCTGGGCGATTTCTGGCTGCCACGCGTCAGCGACGTTCTGAACTCGAAGGCCATGACCGGAGATGACGGCCCCTTCTGGCAGATCACGCGGGATCCGGGCGGCATGGGCTCGACAGCGAGCTCTTCCCCCATGTACGGACCCAACCTGCCGGGAAGCCGCAGCTTCGGCGAAGTGTTGGAAGGCATCGCCTCCGGAGAACTCCAACCCATGGCCGCTCCGCTCGATGCCAACGGTCGCGCCGGGGCGCACTACACATCCATCTCCTTCGCACCGGGCGCGCAGCGCGAGCTGGGCTACACCGATCTCACGTCCGACGCGGCAAAGTTCGCAGACTTCATGTCGGACGGGCTGCCGGTCGGTTGGCGGGAGAACGAGCAGCTGCGGATCATCTACCTCAAAGACGCCCGGGCAATCTCCAGTGTTCACGTCCTCAGCGCCTACGACCGCGATGCGGGTCCCGAAACGCTGACGGAGCAGACCACTGAAGCAACCGTCTCCGGCTACCTGGTCATCCGCCAGGAATCGGGCACTGCCCAGGTGAACATCCAGATCGGGCCCGGAGAACAAGACCCCACCGCGAGCTTTTCGATCATCTCGGAGTCGACGTCCGGGTACTCCGGCGTGTTCTATCCCGACAACCCGCCGGACTTCGAGCCGGCCAGTCGCGAGCCACGGTTCGAGAATCCGGCCGAATGGACCTTCACGACGTCAGCTTCGCCGATGGTCGATGGCTGGGGAACTTGGCAAGTCTGAGTCGCTGCGACGAAGGAACCGCACGCGTTGTAGTGCACACTTCAGCGATGCAGATCGACACGCTGCGAGCACTTCCTCGACCGCTGGCCTATGTGCTGCCGGGCGGCGGTGCCCTCGCCGCGTACCAGGTGGGCGTGCTCGACGCTCTGACGGCTGCCGGTCTGCAGCCCGACCGTCTCATCGGCGTGTCGGCGGGGGCAATGAACGCGGCACTGT
>DATAJN010000685.1:0-1831 GCA_036262105.1 Ilumatobacteraceae bacterium | reverse complement strand
AAGTTCCTCGGGTTCGAGCAGATCTTCAAGAACGCGCTGACTGGCCTGCACATCGGTGGCGGCAAGGGCGGATCCGACTTCGACCCGAAGGGGCGTTCCGATGCTGAGGTGATGCGGTTCTGCCAGAGCTTCATGACCGAGCTCTTCCGCCACCTCGGCGATCACACCGACGTACCGGCGGGCGACATCGGCGTCGGAGGTCGCGAGATCGGCTTCCTCTTCGGTCAGTACAAACGCATCACCAACCGCTACGAGTCCGGTGTCATCACCGGCAAGGGCATCGCCTGGGGTGGGTCGTTGGTGCGCAAGGAGGCAACCGGGTACGGAGCCGCGTACTTCGCCAACGAGATGCTCCGCGATCGGGGCCGCTCTCTCGACGGCACGACGTGTCTGGTTTCGGGAGCCGGCAACGTGGCGATCTACGCGATCGAGAAGCTGCAGCAGCTGGGCGCGAACATCATCGCCTGCTCGGACTCGGACGGCGTGATCCACGATCCGGCCGGGATCGATCTGGCGCTGCTCAAAGAGGTCAAGGAAGTCGATCGGGCGCGACTCAAGGAGTACGCCAACCGTCGAGGATCAGCCGAGCATCTGGCCGGTGGGAACATCTGGCAGCTCCCCTGCGACCTGGCATTCCCCTGCGCCACGCAGAACGAGCTCGGTCGCGACGATGCTCGCCGGCTCGTCGAGAACGGATGTGTCGCGGTGACCGAAGGCGCCAACATGCCGTGCACCCCGGAGGCGGTCCGGCTGCTGCAAGACGCCGGAGTCGCCTTTGGTCCGGGCAAGGCCGCCAATGCCGGAGGCGTTGCGACCTCCGCGCTGGAGATGCAGCAGAACGCCAGTCGCGACTCGTGGACGTTCGCGGTCGCCGAGGATCGGCTGAAGCACATCATGATCGACATCCACGGTCGCTGCCTCGCAACCGCCGATGAGTTCGGCATGCCGGGCAACTACGTGGCTGGTGCCAACATCGCCGGCTTCGACAGCGTCGCCCGGGCGATGCTCGAGTTCGGCGTCATCTGAGCGAGTCGTGATGGCAGGGTGCCCATCCCGGGCACGCAACTAGTGTCGTGATCATGCCGATCGACAGCGGTCGCGAAGGACACCGCCGACTGTTCTCGGCGACCGGATGGCTGGGTGCCGTGCTTGCCGTCGCCGGCGCAGTGTCCTTGATCGTCGGCTGGTGGGGGATCTCCGGCGAGTCAGTTGTGGCGTTGCAGATGTCATACGTCGCGTCTGCCTCCATCCCCGGTGCGGCAATGGTGATTGCCGGCGCGGTGTTGCTCTCCGGTGAATCGGCACGGCGCAATGCGGCCGACTCCGCACGGATGATCTCGACCCTCTACGACCTGCTGACCGTCGCAACGGGGGCGACCCCGGAGACGGAGACGGCGATCGCCAATCACGGACAGACCTTGGTGGTGGTGCCGGGGGGCAACCGATACCACCGCGCCGGTTGCGCCCTCGTCGAAGGAAAGCGCGGGGTCACGACCGTCGATGCAGCCGCCATCGTCGACCAAGAGCTGCAGCCGTGCCCTGTGTGCAACCCGGTCCCGACGGACCCCTGACCTGTGGTCCCCGTCGATCTCGCCCTGGCCGGGCTCGGCATCGGCGCGGTGGCGGCACTAGCCGGGCTCGGACTGTTCGTCACCTATCGCGCCACCGGCGTGTTCAACATCGCCTTCGGGGCGATCGCCACCCTGGCGGCGTATCTCCTGTGGCAGGCGGTGCGCGTGTGGCACTGGCCCCTTCTGGTGGCGGCCGTTCTCGTCGTCGGCGTCTTCTGTCCGCTGCTCGGCGTGCTCCTCGACGTGGCCGTGTTCCGCTC
>DATAJN010000684.1:0-13415 GCA_036262105.1 Ilumatobacteraceae bacterium | reverse complement strand
GAGCTGAACGGTTCGATCTGCTGGCGGATCAGGTCGGGCAGTCCGAGCCGCAGCGCGATCCGATCGCTGACATGTAGGCCGGCATCTCGGCGTGCCTGCTGGACGAGCCTCACGAGATCGCGGGCCACGCCTTCGGCCTCCAATTCGGGTGTGAGGTCGGTGTCGAGAACGACGACGCCCGTGTTAGCCGGAAGCGTGGTTGCCCGCGAAGGATCTGCGGCGACGAGACGGAGGCTGTACTCGCCGTCGACGAGCTCCACACCACCTGCGGTGACGACACCTGTGGCAGGATCCTGCGTCCACTGACCCTGCTTGACGGCGGCGATCACCTTCTGAACATCCTTGCCGACCCGTGGGCCGAGCACGCTCGGAACCACCGTCAAGTCGAACTCCCCCACTGCGTCGAGATCAGTCGACAGCACCACCTCCTTGACGTTGATCTCGTCGGCGATGATTCCCCGGAACGGATCCAGTGACCCCGCATCGCGGGCCGCGATCGTCAACTTCGACAGTGGCTGACGGACGCGTCGTCCGGTCGCCTTGCGCACGGCCGACGAGGCGCTGCAGACGTCGCGCACGCGATCCATGACGGTCACCAGGGCGGGCGCCTCGTCGAACTCGGCACTGGACGGCCAGTCGGTGAGGTGCACGCTGCGGTCGTCACCGACCAGCCCGCGGTAGACGGCTTCGGTCGTCAGCGGCAACAGCGGTGCAGCAACCTGGCACAGCGTCGTAAGCACCGTCCACAGCACGTCGAGTGCTTCGGACTCACCGGCCCAGAACCGCTCGCGCGAGCGGCGCACGTACCAGTTGGTCAAGCCGTCGAGGAAGGTGCGCACAGTTGCGCACGCGGCGAAGAGGTCGTAGTCGTCCATTGCCGCCGTGACGTCGTCGACCAACGCGTGCAACTTCCCGAGGATGTACTGGTCGAGCGGATCGCTCGAGCTGGCCCGCCGTTGCGCGGTGTAGCCGGCCGCATTCGCGTACATGGTGAAGAACGAGTACGTGTTCCACACCGGCAACACGACGTGGCGCACGCTCTCGCGGATCCCGTTCTCGGTCACGGAGAGATCTCCTCCCCGCAGGATCGTCGACGACAAAAGGCTCCAACGCATCGCATCGGCGCCGTAGGTGTCGAACACCATCATCGGATCCGGGTAGTTGTCGAGGCTCTTCGACATCTTCTGCCCGTCGTCGCCGAGCACCACTCCGTGGCTCACGCAATTGCGGAACGCAGGTCGATCGAACAGCGCAGTCGCCAGGACGTGCAAGGTGTAGAACCAACCGCGGGTCTGGGCCATGTACTCGACGATGAAGTCCCCTGGGTAATGACTCTCGAACCAGTCGGCGTGCTCGAACGGGTAGTGCACCTGAGCGAACGGCATCGAGCCGGACTCGAACCAGCAGTCGAGAACTTCTGTGACTCGCCGCATCGTCGACCGACCCGTCGGATCGTCGGGATTGGGGCGCACCAGCACGTCGACGTATGGGCGGTGCAGATCGTCGATCTGCACACCGAAGTCACGCTCCAAGTCGGCGATCGATCCATACACGTCGACGCGTGGGTAGCTCGGATCGTCGCTCTTCCAAACGGGGATGGGCGAGCCCCAGAATCGGTTGCGGCTGATGCTCCAGTCGCGGGCGTTGGCCAGCCACTTGCCGAAGCTGCCGTCCTTGACGTGCTCGGGCACCCAGTGGATCTGCTGGTTCAGTTCGCCCATGCGATCCCTGAACGCGGTGACCTGCACGAACCAACTGCTGATGGCCCGGTAGACGAGGGGCTCGGCGCACCGCCAGCAATGCGGGTACGAGTGCTGATAGGTGTCGTGGCGAACCACGACGCCGCGTGCCTTCAGTTCTTTGACGACTTCGCTGTTGGCGTCGAAGACATGCATGCCGGCCCAGTTCGGGACGTCGGCGGTGAACCGACCGTGCTCGTCCATCGGGCACACGGTCGCAATTCCGACCGCGTTGCATGCGTTCTGGTCATCTTCACCGAAGCCCGGGGCCATGTGCACGATGCCGGTGCCGTCCTCCGTTGTCACGAACGTGCCGGACAGCACTTGGAAGGCGTTGGGCGTGTCGGCGAAGAACGGGAACAACGGCGTGTACCGACGGCCGACGAGGTCGCTGCCCCTGACCGTGGCGACCTGCACGGCGTTGGCGAACTCACGCTCGTAGGCACCCAATCGGGCCTCCGCGACGATGTAACGCACGCCGTCTTCCTCCATCACCGCGTAGTCGATGTCGGGACCGACTGCGAGGGCCAGGTTGCTCGGCAGCGTCCACGGTGTCGTCGTCCACGCGAGCACTCGCTCCCCGGTGTCGAGCTGGAACTGGACCGTGAGCGCTGGATCCTGCCGATTTCGATACACGTCGTCCATGCGCGTCTCGGTGTTGCTGAGCGGCGTCTCACACCGCCAGCAATAGGCAAGGACCCGAAAGCCTTCGTAGATCAGGCCCTTGTCCCACAGGGTCTTGAAGGCCCACATCACGCTCTCCATGTAGGGCCTGTCGAGGGTCTTGTAGTCGTTGTCGAAGTCGACCCAACGAGCTTGCCGGGTGACGTAGCGCCGCCACTCGTCGGTGAACCTCAGCACGCTCGTGCGGCAGGCGTCGTTGAACTTGTCGATACCGAACTTGGTGATCGCCGGGTGACCGCTGATCCCGAGTTCCTTCTCCACGACGACCTCAGCTGGGAGCCCGTGACAGTCCCAGCCGAATCGGCGCTCGACACGACGACCGCGCATCGTCTGATAGCGCGGCACGGTGTCTTTGACGAAGCCAGTGAGCAGATGACCGTAGTGCGGCAGTCCGTTGGCAAACGGGGGGCCGTCGTAGAAGACGAACTCGTCGGCATCGGCTCGACGGCGAATCGATTCCGCAAATGTGTGACACTCGGCCCACGACTTCAAGACGTCGGTCTCGATCGTGGGAAAGTGGGGTTGCGGATCGACTTCGGGGTACATCTGCGGGCTCCTGCTGTGTGGTCTGCACAGGGACGAGTTGTCAGCTCGCGATCCCACCCTGTTTGCTGCCACCCGCAGATGGCAACCCCTCGGTTTCGCCAGCTGTATCGGGCTGGACCCGTTCGGTTCTAATGAGCCGGGTGGCCGTTCTTCCGAAAGCTCGGAGGTGATCGCCTCGTCAACGCCGCCGTGATCCTACCCCGACAGGCACCCAGGGAGCAGTGATTACTGCAGTTCGTCGGCCGATGATCTGTGCAGCCACAGAACGCTACGTCGCGTTCCGCGGCTACGCGATTGGCCCTGGGGAGGATCACGGTCGCGGGTCCCAACGCATCAGCGTGTAAGGCTGCCGGTCTTCATCGTCAATGACGGTCCGCACCGGGACGAAGCCGACAGCCGCCCAGAACTGCTTCCCATCCTCGTTCCAATCGTCCGGATCAACCGTGACGTCGAGCCACTGGAGCACATCGACGAGATACTCCACGATCGCGTGCACCGCGGCTCGGCCGAGACCCCGCCGACGATGTTCCGAGGATCACCATGTCGAGGCCACCACGTCGTACCCCGCCTTCCCAGTATGCTCATCAGTTCATGTGGAGTGCTTCAAGGCACCCGGGCAGGCAGGAAACACTCCACAGGGACAGGAGGAGCCAGCGTGGCGTGTCTGGCGACCGCCCGGGTGCGCTGAAACACTCCACAGGAGTTGGGCTGTGTGTGTCGGGGGCGACTACTGCAGTTCGTCGCCGATGATCAGTGGGTCGTCACCGGAGGACGACCACTTCGAAGTCGTCGCCGGCTCGCGGTCGAGTGCGAGATCGAGGCGCAGCATGCCGGTCTCGTCGAGATCGTCCGACCCGGGAGCGATGCTCTCGTGCGGAGTCGAGTCGGATATCGATGCCGTGTCGTCGAGCGTCGCTTCGTGAGAATCGCCGGCGTCGACCACGACCGATGACCACGCATCGACCGGAGCTGCCGATACCGGCTCGGCGGAGGCAGACAACAACGGCCGGCGGAGCTCACCAAGACCGCCCGGCACGCGTTCGACGAGCTCCTGCAACGACACCGCGGCGTCGCGGAGACGCTCGCGCTGAGCGTCGACATGGTGCTCGAGTTGATCGACGTCGGCCAACAGGAAATCACGACGAGCCAGCAGCGCCTGCACCTCGTTCTCCGCCTTGATGCGCTCGCCCTCTGCCGAGCGGCGAGCCTCGAGGCGGGCCTCGTCGAGCAACTTGTCGGCCATGGCCCTGGCGTTGTCGATCACCGTGGTGGCATCGACCCGGGCCTTGACCGTGATCGATTCGGCATCTGCGTTGGCCTGGGCGACCGTGGTGTCGGCGGTGCGCTGAGCAAGCAGCAACGTTCGACTGATGGTCTCGGTGTCTTCGTCGTTGCCCGAACCCGAAGCGCCTGCCTCGCGGGATCCGCTGCCGGCCTGCTGGGAAACTTCCTGCAGCTTGGCGACCGCAGCACGAGCTCGTGCCTCCATCGCGGTTGCCTGGTTCTGCGCGGTCTCGATCGCCGCGGCGACCTTCTCTTTGAAGTCGTCGACCTCTGCCTGGTCGTATCCCTTCTTGACGGTCCTGAAACCGGCACTGCGAACGGTCTGCGGGCTGAAGTCCATGTTCAGATGTTACGCACCGCGGAGCCGCCGCGGTGAACACTCAACTGTCGTACTCGCCGCTGTCGTAGCCACCCTTGCGCGGCGGAACCGGCTTCAACAGGTACACGCCGGTTGCGACCTTCTCCATCGTGCCGTTGAGGCCATAGCACAGCCCGCTGGCAAAATCGATCAGTCGCCGCGACACTTCGCGGTCGCTGGCCTCGAGGTTCATGATGACCGGCTGGCCTTCTTTGAACTTGTCGGCAACCTCTTGGGCAGAGTCGAATCGGCGTGGCCGGACGGTGTACGGGTCGGCAGAGTTCACTGGTGCCTGCCTTTGGGTGTTGATGGGTCGCGGTTGCACGTTCGAGTCGTCACTGGCCGGGGTGGGACGCCGGCCGGTGAGGTCGGCGTCGCGAGTGGGATAGCTGGGCCGCGCCGGCATGGTGCGCACGGTGCCATCCGATTCGTACTCACCCTGGTATCCGCGCTGTCCACGCGGCGCCGGATCTTCGCGCTGGTGCCGGGGCGATCGAGAAGGACGCTCCGGCTCCTGTGCGGTGTCGTAGTCGTCGTACGCATCGTCGGGACCCAGTCCCAACCAATCCATTGCGTTTCTCCAGATCGGCATCCTTGGTCCTCCTCCGCCTGAGATTACCGTACTCGCGGGCTCGGAGCAGGACGCATGCCAAACAGCACGCTCCCGAGTCGCACGCGTGTCGAGCCTTCTTGAACCGCAACGATGAAATCGTCGCTCATCCCCATCGAGCAGGTTGCCAGACCCAGCCGATCGCACAGTCCGCGCACGAGTCGAAAACCCGGTCGCGCGGCTTCGGCTCCGCCCTCGGTAGGACCGATGGTCATCAGACCCTCGACCGCGAGTTCTGCGGATGCAGCCTGCTTGACCAGCGACTCGACGTCGGCCGGTGGGCAGCCACCCTTCGTCGACTCGGCCGTGGTGTTGACCTGCACCAGCACCCGCGCACCCGGTACTCGTTTGGACAGCTCGACGATCAGCGAAGCCCGGTCGACCGTCTCGTACACCTCGACCAGGTCGACGAGGTGGCGAACCTTGTTGGTCTGCAGCTGACCGATGAAGTGCACTGCCACGCCGAACGAGCGGCCGGCGAACTTGTCGACCAGCTCCTGGGCATAGTTCTCGCCGACGGCGGTGAGGCCGACAGCGGCAGCGGCCTCCACGACTTCTGCGGGATGACCCTTCGTGACGGCGAGGATCTCGACGTCGCGACCACCGGTCTCGAAGATCTGAGTACGAACCCGCTTCAACCGCTCGGCGAGACCGCCGAACTGTGTCACTCGACCAGGGTCACTTCAGGAACGACGGCACATCGAAATCGTCGTCACCATCGTCGAGCGGGTCGGCGGGTTGATCGGCGAACAGATCCTTGAGCGCTGACGTCGGCTTGTCGGTGACCTTGCCGCCGGGTCGCGATGCGGTGGCACCGGCGTCCCAACGATCGAAGCCGGCAGCGATCACGGTGACCTTCACTTCGTCGCCGAGCTCGTCGTCGATGACCGTGCCGAAGATGATGTTGGCGTCTTGATGGGCGACGCCGTGGATGATCTCGGCGGCTTCGTTCATCTCGAACAGCGACATTCCCGACGGCCCGGTGATGTTGAGCAGGATGCCGCGAGCGCCGTCGATGGCGGCCTCGAGCAACGGACTGGAGATCGCCGCCTTGGCAGCAGTGACTGCACGATTCTCGCCACTTGCCTGCCCGATGCCCATGAGGGCGGAGCCGGCGCTGGACAGGATCATCTTGACATCGGCGAAGTCGGTGTTGATGAGGCCCGGAGTGGTGATGAGGTTGGTGATGCCGGAGACACCCTGGAGCAGCACCTCGTCGGCCATCTTGAACGCGTTGAGCACGCTGGTCTTCTCGTTGGCCACCGACAACAACCGGTCGTTGGGTATGACGATGAGCGTGTCGACCTTCTCCTTCAGGCGCTGCACCCCGGCGTCGGCCTGCACGGAGCGGCGACGGCCTTCGAAGCTGAACGGTCGGGTGACCACTCCGATGGCAAGCGCCCCGATGGTGCGGGCCAGTTCGGCGATGATCGGCGCCGCGCCGGTGCCGGTACCGCCGCCTTCGCCGGCGGTGATGAAGACCATGTCGGCACCCTTCAGGACCTCTTCGATCTCTTCTCGGTGCGTCTCGGCAGCGTTGCGGCCGACATCGGGATCGCTGCCGGCGCCAAGACCCCGAGTGAGGTCGCGGCCGATGTCGAGCTTCACATCGGCATCGCTCATGAGCAGCGCTTGGGCGTCGGTGTTGATCGCCACGAACTCGACACCTTTGAGACCAGCGTCGATCATCCGGTTCACGGCATTGACGCCACCACCGCCGACGCCGATCACCTTGATGACCGCGAGATAATTTTGAGGTGCGCCTGCCATCAGGGAAGCCTCCGTAGTGCTGATTGGCGAATGGATTGAGGCATGTCAAAGCCCGTTTCGCCAAGTCTCGCACGTCCGAGCCCGTCAGCGGTGGACATAGGTCATCAAGTACAGGCCGTACGGGAGATCTCAGAGGTCGAGACGTCGAGCGCGCAGATCCCGTCGAGGCCGCCGCGGACTTCGGACAGGAGCCGGACGAGCTTCGTCGACAGGTCGGCAGATGGTCCTAGCTGCACCTCGAGCCCTGCGTGGAGCTGCAGCGTGAGGTCGCCGGCTGTTGCATCGACACCGATCGATTCGGTCAGAGCCCTGATCTCACTGGGCAGAGCGATCGCCAGTTGGGCGGCCGAAGCAAACGGCCGCCCGGCGAACTGGCCCTGCTCGACATCGGGGTTCGCTCCCGTGACGAGCATGTAGTCGATCGGGATGCCGTCGACGACATCGAGCACCCGCCCGTCGCGGTCGATCACTCGGAACTTCCCGTCGGACCCGGCGAACGTGGCGATGGGCTTGCGCTCGCGGATGTCGATGAACACCCGATGGGGGAACTGCGTCGACACCCGTGCGCTCTCGACCCACGGAATGCTCTCCAGCCGGCGCTCGATCTGGCGCGTGTCGACCAGCAGGATCGCCTCGCCGCGCAGGTCGTCGACGATCGCGGACAGTTCCGCAGGATCGGTGTAGACGGCACCCTGCACGTCGATCGTGCGCACGTCGAACAGCGACGACGCCAGCACCGCGACAGCACCGACCAGCACCAGCAGGATCGCCGCCGCGATCGCAACCCAGATGAGGCGTTTGCGACCTTTGGCACGACGTACGGCGATTCGCCTGGCGCGAACGCGGGGATCCATGGATCCGGACGACCGGGCGGGCAGGGCCTCGATGCTGCCCGTCTCGTCGAGGTCCTTGATGATGATCGTCGATCGCCCTTCGGACGTCTCGCCGTCGACCGCATGCACTTCGCGCAGCCGAGAGCCGGACTCCTCGTCGAGGTACAGGGCGTCGGGTCGGCCGTCGTCGCCGATCACGATGAGCTTGCGGAGCGGGTTGGGGGCAGCCGGGCTCGCAGTCGGCTCCGGCCCGGTCGGTTCACCGGATGCCGGCGACTCCGGCGCGGTGGGCGCGGCCGGTTCGACCTTCACCCCGGCGCCGGTGACCCCGGTGGCCGTGTCCTGGGCGGCGGTGGTGTCGATTTCTTCCCCGAGCCCCAGCATTCGATCGATCGCCGGGTCGTCGAAGTCGATCGCATCGCCGTCCTTCGCCGAGAACGCCGCCAGCAGTTCCTCGAGGACGACGTCGGGCACCATACCCGCGTCCGGTGTCGCTTTGGGTTCCTCAGCCATGCCGACCACCCTCGGAACGCCCGGCAGCGATCTCGGTGAAGCCGACGAGACGCACCTCACTGCGCAGTTCGAATCCCGTCTCGCGGGCCACGCGTTCGCGCACCGCCTCGATCACTGCCTTCACATCCGCTGCCGTCGCCCCCTCGCCGGCCTGGATGAAGTTGGCGTGCTTGTCGGAGACGAACGCACCACCGATCCGGAAACCGCGGAGGCCGACTCGGTCGATCAACTCACCGGCCGAGAGCTCGCCGGGAATCGGGTTGACGAAGACAGAGCCCGCGTTCTGACCACCGGGCTGGTTCTCGCGCCGCCAACGAACGATCTCGGCGATCTCGTGTTCGGAGCGCTCGATGTCACCGGCTGCCAACTGGAGATGTGCTGTCAACACGATCTCGTGATCATTCAGACCCGAGCCGCGGAACCGCAACCCGAGCGTGGAAGCCGGGCGCCAGCGACACTTCAGCTCCGTGACATCGAAGATCTCCGCCTGCACCAGGCACGCGGCAATGTCTGATCCGTGGCCGCCGGCGTTCATACGCACCGCGCCACCGATCGAGCCGGGCACACCAACGGCCCATTCGAAACCTGTCAGGCCCGCCGCGGCCGTCTTGCGCGCCAGAACCGGGAGGGCGACAGCGGAGCCTGAGTACACCTCGACGCCGTTGATCTCGATGCCGTCGGCCAGGGCAGACAGACTCATCGCCACCCCATCGAAGCCACGGTCTGCCACCAGCAGATTTGAGCCGCGACCGACGACTAGAAGGGGTAGCTCGTGACGAGCGATCACAGCAGCTGCCTCGTCGAGCTCGGTCCGCGTTGCCGGCGCGACGAAGATGGCAGCGCAGCCACCGACGCGGTACGTGGTGAGCGGACCGAGGGGTTCGTCGATTCGGGCGCGCGGCCCCAGATCCGCGGCTGCGCGATGAAGGCGCTCGCTGAGACTCAACCGGACCCAACCCTGAGCTCGGCCCGGCGCTGCAAGACCTCGTCGGGTAGCGACGCGACATCGCCACAACCCATCGAGATGCACACGTCGCCGGCGCGCAGTTCCCTGGCGAGGTAGTTGACGAGGTCGGGCCGGCGGGGCATCCATGCCAGGCGCGTGGCGGGGTGTGCGTCGAGGACTGCGTTGACCACGAGCTTGCCGGTGATACCGGGGATCGGAGTCGTGCCAGACGCGTAGATGTCGGTGATCACCACGAGATCCGCGTCGGCGAACGCGTCGCGGTACGCCGGCGACATGACCGCCATGCGGTTGAAGCGGTTCGGTTGGAACACGGCCACCACGCGTCGCCAACCATCGCCGCTGCATCGGGCCGCACCGAGCACCGCGCTGATCTCCGTGGGCAGGTGCGCATAGTCGTCGACCAGCGTCGCGCCCTCGTCGACGCCGCGGATGTCGAAGCGACGGGCGACTCCCCCGAACTTGGCCAAGGCTCGTGACGCCGTATCGAAGTCGACTCCGACCGCGCACGCCATGGCCAGCGCGCCAAGTGCGTTGCGCACGTTGTGGATGCCGCGCAGGGGCAGATCGACGATACCCAGCGTTTCACCGGCGTGCACGACAGTGAACGTGTACATCCCGTGAACTGCCTGCACATCGACCGCCCGATAGTCGGCAGCGGGTGACGTTCCGTACGTGATGGCTCCATGACGAGCGGCGAGCTCGGAGCACACCGGGTCGTCGACGCAGAGAACCTTCGGGCCGGAGATTCGGGACAGGTACTGATCGAAGCCGGCGACGATTGCTTCTTCGGTGCCGTAGAAGTCGAGGTGGTCGATCTCGACGTTGGTGAGAATGGTGCCGAACAGCGGCAACTCGAGATGGGTGCCGTCGCTCTCGTCGGCCTCGACGACCAACCACTCCTCATTCGTCCACTGCGCACCCGTGCCCATGTCGGTGACGTCACCGCCGATGATGAACGACGGCCGCAGTCCGGCGGCCGCGAGCACGAGCATCAGCATCGAGGTCGTGGATGTCTTGCCGTGCGTGCCGGCGACTCCCAGCGACTTGGCCTGTGCGCAGATCGACGACAACATGGCCGCGCGGGACAGCACGGCGATGCCGGTGTTCCGGGCCTCGTCGAGCTCGATGTTCCGCTCAGGGACCGCGGTCGAGGCCGTAACGGCGACGCAGCCCTCGACATAGCGACGATCGTGACCGACGTGCACGTCGACACCGGCGGCGCGCACACGTTCCAAGACGGCGCGCTCGCGGATGTCGCTGCCGCTGACGTGGTGCCCCATCTCGGCGAGCACGATGGCGATGGCGCTCATGCCAGGCCCGCCGACACCCACCACGTGCAAGCGGTGTGGCGTCGACAGATCGAGCGGAATCGGCCGCTGATCGGTCATGGCGCCGCCACGCGTTCGATGAGATCGACGAGCGCACCACTGCGATGGCGCTCACCGATGGCGGCGGCGGCGGCAGACATCAGGGCGAGCTTGTCACGATCGGCGAGCAGTACGGTGATCTCACTGACCAGTCGCTCGGCAGTGAGATCGGCCTCGAGGATCAACACGGCGGCGCCGTGGTCGCTGAGCTCGCGGGCGTTGTCGACTTGGTGATCGTCGGCGGCGCCGGGCCACGGCACGATCAGTGCGGGCATTCCTACCGTGGCGAGCTCGGCGATCGTCGAAGCTCCCGCCCTCGTCATCATCAGATCGGCGGCGGCATAGACGAGCGGCATTCGGTCCTCGTATCCAAGCACTCGATACATGATGCCTTTGCTGCCGTCGCGAGCGGGCGCGGCGTCGGCCAGATTGCGGTCGCCGACGATGTGGTAGACGGCGAGATCGCGACGATCGGCCAGCCGATTCACGGCCTCCGCCGTCACCTCGTTGAGCCGCTTCGCGCCGAGAGAGCCGCCGAAGACGGCAAACAGCAGCCGGTCGTCGGGCACACCGAGTTGGGCGAGGGCGTGATGCCGATCGCCGTGGCGGTCGACCGCCAAGACCTCTTGGCGTACCGGCGCCCCGGTCACGTGGGCTCTCGGCAACGACGAGCCCTCATAGGCCACCGCACACGCTGCGGCCCGCCGCGCCATCAGCCTCGAGACCAGGCCGGGGCGTCGGTCGTAGCTGACCACCACGATGGGAACGCGGCACATCACCGCCGCCGCCGTCACCGGAAAGCTGGCATAGCCGCCGACGTTCACGACCACTCGCGGTGACAACCGGCGGACCAACTTGATCGCCTGATAGGTGGAGCGCACCAACTTCGGCAGAAAGACAATGTTGCGCAGCGAAAGGCTCCGCTGCAGGCCGACGACGTCGAGCAACGTGTGGTCGTAGCCCGCAGCAGGTAGCAGACGGCGTTCCACACCACGCGTGGTTCCCACGTAGTGGATGGTGCTGCGATCATGACCGCGGGCGACCAGAGCGTCGGCGACGGCCAGCGCCGCAAGCACGTGTCCCGACGTGCCGCCGCCCGTCACCACGGTGAAGGTGGCGTGGGGGGAGCTCACGGACCGGTCACCTCACGTTGCGAGCCACGTTGAGCAGCAGCCCCGCCGCGGTCATCGTGACGAACAGAGAACTACCTCCAGCAGAGAAGAACGGCAGGGTCAAGCCCGTGACGGGCATCATTCCGGTGACCCCGCCGACGTTGATGATCGTCTGCATGACGAACCAGATCACGATCCCACCGGCCAGCAGGCTGGCAAAGCGATCTTGCGTCGCCAGCGCAACCTGCACACCCGCGAAGGCAAGGATCAGGAACCCACCGAGTACGGCGACGACGCCGATCATCCCCAACTCCTCGGCGACGACCGCGAAGATGAAGTCGCTGTGCGCCAGCGGCAAGAAGTCACCGAGCTTGTTCTTGCCCTGACCAACTCCTTCTCCGGCGAGACCTCCTTGAGCGAGCGCGATCATCGCCTGGTACGTCTGATAGCTGAGGTGGTCCTTGTGGGCGGCGATGTCGAGGAACGCTGTGAATCGCGCTTCGCGTCGAGGGCTGGAGACCACGAAGGCGAGCGCTCCTGCCAGGCCGAGGGCTCCGGCAGTTGCCATCGGCCGCAGCGGTGCGCCGGCAATGAACGCCACGACGAAGACGATCGAAGCCAGCACGATCGCGGATCCGAGGTCGCTCTGCACCAGGCACAAACCACTGCCGACGATGGCAACGAGCATCACCGGCACGAGCGTTCGTGACGGATTGCCCATCTCGTCCTTGCGCTTGGCCAGGAGGTTGGCGCAATACAACAACACGGCCAACTTCAAGAACTCCGACGGCTGCAGCGAGAACGGGCCGATCGCCACCCAGGCGGTGGCGTCGTTGACCCGGTCGCCGATACCGGGGATGAACGGGAGCAGCATCATCCCGAGCGACAACAACAGGAGTGGGAGCACCAGACGTCGCCAGAAGTGGTACGGCACGCGCATGCCGATCCACAGGCCGACGAGGCCCAGGCCTGCCCACATCGCCTGCTTGTTGAAGATGCGATACGGCGACAAACCCTGGTGGAACTGGTTGATCGAAGATGCGGACAGCACCATCACGAGGCCGAGCATCACGAACACAGCGACCACCACGGCGATCGCGTAGAACGCGACCGTTGGCGGGCCCGCCGGCTTCGATGCCATGCGCCGCGTCGGATGCCTGCGCACCGCTGCGGCCCGTTCGAGGGCCTCCCGGCGGCGATCACCGATCACAGTGGTCGATGGGCTCATCGTGCTCCGTCCTCGAAGTAGCTGTGTACCAACCGTTTGAAGTCGTCACCGCGTGCCGGGTAGCCACCTTCGGGGTACCAATCGAAGCTCGCACATGCCGGCGACAGCAGGACGGTGTCGCCGGCTGAGGCGAACCCTGCTGCTGCGGCGACCGCAGCCTCCATCGACGGCACCTCGGTGACCGGGCACCAGCGGGCGAACGCGTCGTGGATGGTCGGCGCAGCTTCGCCGAGGGCAACGACGGCCTTCACCCGGTCATGCTCGGATGCCAGGCTGGCCAGGTCGAGTCCCTTGTTGCGGCCGCCCGCCAGGAGCACGACGTTGCTGAAGCCGCGGATGGCTGTGATCGAGGCATGAGGGGTGGTTGCCTTCGAGTCGTTGTACCAGGTTGCACCGGCGAACTC
>DATAJN010000683.1:0-9389 GCA_036262105.1 Ilumatobacteraceae bacterium | reverse complement strand
CCGTCGATGTCGGCCAATCGACGGTTTCGCACCATCTCAAGATCCTCGGTGACGTCTGCTTCCTGCTCGTCCACCGGGAAGGGACAACGAGCTGGTGGCGAATGAACGAAGACTGCCTCGACTGCTTCCCGACGGCGGCGGAGCTCGTCATGGGACGTCTTCCGACGGAGGCACCCTGGGACCAATCCGGCCGTGGATCCAACTCTTCCGGGCCGTCCGCAGCAAGGAGATCACCATGAGCAGCACCGACCACGAAGCCGTACGCGCCGAAGTGAAGACGTACTACGCGAACGCAGCAACTGTCGCAGCCTCCGGACGAGCAGCATGCTGCGGTTCGGACAGCACGAACTTCGGCGCCGGCCTCTATGACAACCTCGACGGCCTGCCCAACGCAGCATCGCTGGCCAGTATGGGCTGCGGCAATCCCATCGCGGTCGCCGAGCTACGGACGGGCGAGACCGTGCTCGACCTCGGATCCGGCGGCGGGATCGACGTCCTCCTCTCTGCCAAACGCGTCGGGCCGACCGGGCATGTCTACGGGCTCGACATGACACCCGAGATGCTGGATCTCGCACGCCGGAACGCAGACCAGGCGGGAGCAAAGAACGTCGAGTTCCTGTTCGGACAGATCGAGTCGATCCCGTTGCCGAACGACTCGATCGACGCCGTCATCTCCAACTGCGTGGTCAACCTCTCGCCCGACAAGCCTGCCGTGTTCCGTGAGATGCATCGCGTGCTGCGTCCTGGCGGACGTATCGGGATCAGCGATGTCGTCACCGACGATGAGCTGACCGAAGCGGAGCGACTCGAACGCGGCTCGTACGTCGGCTGCATTGCAGGTGCTCTTCGACGAACCGACTACGAGAACGGTCTTCGTGCCGCAGGCTTCGACGAGGTGACGATCACGTACACCCACGCCGTTGGCGACGGCGTGCACAGCGCGATCATTCGAGCTGTCAGACCGCAGACGAGTGATGCCGGCGCGTGATCTCACGATCAGGGCGATGACCGCTGCCGACTGGCCAGCAGTCTGCGCGATCTACGAGGCCGGCATCGCCACGCACAACGCAACCTTCGAGACCGCAGCGCCGACATACGAGGAGTGGGATCGAAGCCACCTCGCCGACCACCGCCTCGTCGCCCACGACGACGAGGGAAACCTCCTCGGCTGGGCCGCATTGTCTCCGGTGTCGGATCGTTGTGTCTACGGCGGCGTCGCCGAGAACAGCGTCTACATCCATCCCGAGGCACGTGGCAGCAGAGTCGGCACCGCATTGCTCTCCCGCCTGATTGCGACGGCCGAGGCCGCCGGTATCTGGACCGTGCAGACCGGAATCTTTCCGGAGAATACAACGAGCCTCGCGCTTCATCAGCGCTGCGGGTTTCGAATCATTGGAACTCGCGAGCGCATCGGGCAGCTGAACGGAGTATGGCGAGACACGCTCCTGCTGGAGCGCCGCAGCGCAACCGTGGGCTGCTGAGCTGTCGCTCACTGGTGATGCCTCACCCACGACGCCTGCCGGACGAACGCGGTGGACTGCCGACCATCGTCGTGCTCGGTGTGCTGACGATCACGGCATACGGTGGCTGGTACTACGGCTTTGGCGTGCTGCTCGAGCCCATTCGCCGGGATCAGGGGTGGAGCTCGGCGGCGCTCGGAACCGTGTTTGGCGCCGCCATCTTGGTCAATGGGCTCGGGTCAGCGATCGGCGGGCGGCTCCTCGATCGCGCCGGACCGCGGCTCACCTTTCTCCTTGCCGCGTTGATCGGTGCCGGCGGTCTCGCCGCGGCGGCATTGCAGCACAACGTGATCTCGTTCGGCGTTTGCTACGCGGTTGGAGGCGGGAGCATCGGTGCCCTCGGCTTCTACCACGTCACCTTGGCGGCAGCGGCGCGCGCAACGCCCCGGCGCGCAACGAGCGCGATCGCCCGACTCACGATGATCGGCGCATTTTCCAGTCTGATCTTCCTGCCGCTCACGGCCTGGCTGATCGAGCGCACAACCTGGCGTGTGACCCTCATGATCGATGCTGGCGCGGTAGGCGCGTCATTTCTGCTGGCAGCGATGGTGGTGCCCGACCATCGCCGCCCAACCGGTGTGCTCGCCCGTGGCCGTGAGGCGTTTGCGCAAGCCTGGAAGGTTCGCTCGTTTCGTCGTCTTCTGCTGGCAACGATGCTGAGTGGTGCGGCCGCCGACATCATGCTCGCATTTCAGGTGCCGATCATGCGCTCGGCAGGCCTGTCGTTGACCGCCGCGGCTGCCATCGCCGGTCTGCGCGGAGTCTCCCAACTGCTTGGTCGGGTACCCCTCGGACTGGTGCTGCGCAGGATGACAGCCCGTCGAGCGCTTGCGGTCGCCCACCTCGGCGCCGCCGCGTCGGCACTTCTGCTGCTCGGCTCCGGCGCGCTTCCCGTCGCAATCTGCTTCGGACTCGTCTCCGGCGCCTCGATGGGTGCCAGCTCACCGTTGCAGGGCATCTACACGGCGGAGCTGGTCGAAACCGAACACCTCGGCATGCTGCTCGGCGTCCAACAAGCCTTCTACGGCGTTGCCGGTGCGGTCGGGCCGATCGTCGCCGGCGTGCTCCTCACGGTGACGGGCTCGTGGCTGGCAACGCTGATCCTGACCGCTGTCGCCTTTGCCGCAGCTTTCGTCACACTGACCCTGCGGGACACGCCGTGAGGATCTGGCCCGTCGAACCAGTCACAACGCGAGTCGCCGCCGGCGTTGGCGGTGCAACACAGCGGCACCGGTCAGCACGCCGCTGATGGTCAACAACACGCTGAGACCAACCTCTGGCACATCAGAAGGCGGCGTCGGTCCGGCGCAGGCTTTCGGTGTGTAGAGCGCCAGCCACGAACCACTGGCGATTCCGGATGGGCTCGACAGCAGGCTCTGCATGCTCGACCAACTCACCCCGAAGGCGCGATCACAAACCGGCTTGCCGACCGCGGCGGGAACGTTCAATTCGAAGGTGACCGTGCGGTTCGCCCCCGTGCCGGCGATCGGCACACCGAGTGCCCGATATGACCGCATCGGCTCGGTCAGGATCTGCTGAACGCCGTCGTTGTTGGTATCGATCCACACGCAGTCGAGCACGTCGATGGAAGTGAACGTGGCCGGAATCGGGCCGGAGATGATGACCATGAAGTCGGTGCTGCCATCGGCATTGTCGCTACGTGTGACCGTCTTCGTCACCGACGTGCTGTTCGACACATTGATCGGCGTGCCAGCCACGTTGGCCAGGGTGACGAGGCCCGAGCACAACGCATTGACGAGCGGGCCGAACACCGGCGTGCTGCCGAAGTAGGTGGCCACGGGCTTGCCGAACGAGGTGGCCTCGGCTGCGTTCAGAGGAGCAAGGACGATTGCTCCAGCGGTGAGGACGACTGCGGCCTGGTGACGCCACTTCATGGTGTGCTCCCTTGCGATCGGGAAGAAGTCGGGATCACTTATGGCAGATGACCCAGCCCGATTGAAGAGCAAACACTGAAGGTTCGCCCAATGCGTGACGAAGCGTCACATGTCGTTCATCTGCCGGTCAGAATTGGGAGTCGGCCTCACAGCACGCAGAGCTACGCAGCGTTGATCCGGGGGCCTTTGTTCCGGCGACGGACCAGCAGCACGGCGGCCCCCGTCAACACGCCACTAGCAGGGAGCAGCAGGGCGAAGGGTGCCTCGGCGACTTCGGCCGGCGGAACGAGCACGCAGTCGTCATCGTGTCCGTGATGATGTTCGTAGTGCCGGCGGACGTGGACGGCACCATGGTGGTGCGGCTTGGATCGCTCGTACTTGCTGTGCCCGTCGTGTTCGTGGTCGCGATCGCGTTCACCGGCGTCATGGTCTGCATCGTGGGAGTCGTCGCTGGAGTTGTCACTCGCTTGGCAATCCTCGGTTGCGCCGGTCTTGTGCTTGCCATCGTCAGCCGCGGCGGCGTGCGGAAGCGCGATCGCCACGAGGCAGGTGATCGCGCAGCACTGGATCACTCGTCGATAGTTCATCGTTCCTCGTCCTTGCCGCTTCGAGTCCGTCACCGACCTACATCGTGACGGCCCTCAGCAGTGCCGGGGCGTCGATGGAGCGAACGTTCATCAGAAGATCACCATTGCGCTACCGATCGTTCACGTCGAGTCACGCGGTGTTTGCAAACCGCTCGTAGCGCTCGTTCATGAGGGGGCTGGACAACAGAAAGTCAGCAGTGGATCGGTTGCAGGCGATGGGCGTGTTGTAGACGACTGCGATGCGCAACAGAGCCTTGACGTCGACATCGTGTGGCTGCGGTTCGAGGGGATCCCAGAAGAAGATCACGAGATCGACCCGGCCCTCGGCGAGGGCAGCACCGATCTGCTGGTCGCCGCCCATTGGACCACTGAGGTACCTGGCAATGGTCAAGCCGAGACGATCGGCAAGCAGTCGGCCGGTCGTCCCCGTTGCTGAAAGCTCGTGGCGTGACAGCGTGCCGACGTTGAACGCCGCCCAATCGAGTAGATCGTCTTTGCGGTGGTCGTGAGCGATCATCACCACTCGCTTGCGCATGCTCATCGGTTCTTGACCTGAGTCGGGTTTCACGACCACGAGGCTACGCATGGCATGTTTCGCCCAGGCGACGTTTCGATGAACACGCGCGTTGAGGCGTTCGGGGGGACTTTCGGCTCTACCCCTGAGGTGAATGGGATCACATGCTCTCAGCATGAAGCCAGGCCCTTCCCGATCGTGAGCGACGAATCGCTTGACCCCAAGCTCGCTCCGGTTGTTGACGCATTGATCGCTGGTTGCGGCGCGACGTTCGAACCGTCGTTCGTGCGCAGCCTGGTGGTCGAGACTGCAGCGGAATTCGACGGCGTCCCCGTACGTGACTACGTCGAGCTCCTTGTCACCAAACAAGCAGCCGACGAGTTGCGCCGTCTGCACGCGGCGCGATGTGTCGGGTCCTCACGCTGAACTCAGGCGTCGGTACCGGTTCGGTTGGTGGAATTCAATGTCGCGATCGAAAACATCGATTTCCAATCGGGGAGTCCAGGGAAATGGACAGGCGATGCGTCCAGGCTGACGACTTGATCCGCAGGAATGGGGTGTGCCAGCGCGACCAGGCTGTCGGAGCGGAACGGCATCGGGAGGTTCAACCGTTCACCAAGGCGAAGCGTGAGAAGCCCGAGACGGGTCGGAACGGGGATGGTACGAACATGTCTTCCATGGACGCCCCCCAGGTGACGGACAAGCGACACGAAACTGATCGGCAGGTCGGCGGCGGCGAGCACCGGGCGACGGGTGCCGAGCGCGCCGGTCCCCGAAGCCAACCACACCACCAGTCGTCCAAGTGCTTGTGCCTCTGTCACGTACGTCGGGCTATGTGGAGCAAAGATCGGGACGGCGGGTAGGGCACTGACCGCTCTGTTCAAACTGCCGACGATGCCACCAGCCCCATCTCCGAACACGACGCCGGCGCGAAGGACTCGTCCACCGGCCTCGAACACACGTTGTTCCAGCTCGAGCTTTGCCCGTCCATAAGCCGATTGACACCCAACGAACGCTGCGAGACTCGACACCAGCACCACAGGAACATCGGCGTCGTGGGCTGCCTTCAGGAGCGGCAGGCTGCCCTCGGTGTTCACTTCTCGGGCGCGAGCTGGTTCGGCGCTGAAGTCATGTGCTGCGTGCACCACGGCGGTGAGCCCTTCAACTGACTCCGGTCGTAGCGGTGCTCCTAGGCGATACTCGATCTGCCCGAACCTGGGCGAGCTACTGAACCCCACTGCGTCACCACCTGCGGCCGCAACCGCGGCGGCGACCACACCCCCGACGTATCCGTTGACGCCGGTGACACCGACTCGGAGGTCATGCATCTGCGGTGCTCGAAGCGGCACTCACCGAGAGGCTCGTCGATGCGAGCGACCGGGCGATGCGGGTGGCATTCGCCATGATCGTGAATGTGATGGGCCCTGCAGCAATGGATGGAAACACCGATGCGTCCACGACGTGAACGCGGCTCGAGCCCGCTGGTCGACCGAGTACATCGGTTTCACCCGCAAGCGGTGCACGCCGCATGGGCAGAGATCCGCCTGTGTGGTAGCTCTGCCCCGTCACACCTTCGTACATCAGGGGTCGGAGCGGAATGAGCCCGCAAGGCACGAGAACTCTCTGGAGCTTCGTGACGATGCTCCGCACGGCATCGGACTTGTCCGGATTCGGTACCCGCAACAGTTGCGTTCCGGCTGATGTGGTGTGGCACTCGATCTGATCGCTGAAGTCGCTGTGCAGATACACGAAGGCCACCAACAACGGGCGCATCGCGTGGCCCAAGAGCGGCCCTAGGAGTTGGCTCAATCTTGGATGAAGGGCCCTCGCTCGAGCAACCATCGAACTGTCGTGTCCGTAGAGCTGAACCTGCACCGGCCGCGCCCCGATGTCTGTGTCCTGCAGCCGGAAGAACACCTGTGAGAGCGCGTACGTGCTCTCCGTTGCGGGGGCAAGCGAACCGAGGAGCGCAACGGGAAGCACCAACACCTGGCTGTCGCGGATCCTCACCCTCGGCCCCAGCATCCGGGATCGCTGAAGGATGGCCGGAGTCTCGATCGAGCCGGCCGCGACAAAGACCCGCTTCGCCTCGACGATCACCTCGTTGCCCGTCGCGACATCACAGCATCGAACCATCGCGAAGTGCTCGGTCTCACCTACTTCGAGCACGTAGAGCCCAGAGCGATAGATGAACGAGGGCGTTGTCATGAGCTCCCGAACTGTTTCGGCCGAGTTGTAGATGTGGCTGTACGGGCAACCCGTCAAGCACTGACCGCAGTACGAGCAGCCGGCGCACGGAGCTGGGCGCCCGGCAACAACGGCGAGCCGCGACCGGCCGAACTCCACTCCCTGCTTCGTCAAGACGAGACGTCGAGCCTCGAGGCGGTCGAGAACGAGCTGGCCGGCGTGGCTCGGCCGAAGTGCGCTGAATCCCGCCCCGTACAGCGGGTAACGAGCGCTCAAACCATCGGGTGAGGCCGCGATCGGAACATAGGTCGCCACCTCGCGATATGACGCCGCTAGATCAGGTGCTCCAATCGGCCAGTCCGAGAGATCCTCGACATCCAGCGGAAGCATCGTTGCTCCCCAGACGCTCGAGTAGCCGCCTAAGGCATAGGAGGGCCGAGTATCGGTGTCATTGCCCAGCAGTTCCCGACCGGGCACTGGGCGGTACGGATAATCGGAGCCGAACGCGAGCTTTCGACCGAAGCCCGAGGCTTCGATCACGGGTGGTGTGACCGGTTGGCTGTGTCCGGCGACTTGAGGCAGGTCGTGCCCGACATCGATCATGACGACCGTTCGCCCGCGAGTTGTCAGGGCTCGCGCAGCCGCCGCTCCGGCCGGGCCGGATCCGATTACGGCGACGTCGGGAATCGCTTGAGTCACCTTCGACCGGCCCTTTGGCGAGTGAACATTCGAGCTAGCTACGCCGTTGGAGCCGGAGCGCGAAGCTGAATCATGGAGCGAGCGAAGCCGATCATGAACTGACGAGTCTGCAAGAGGCGGGTGCGGTCCTCGGGTGATCCCACTCCGCGTAGTACATCGTTGATGTCGAGCTGGAGTTGCCGGCTGCTATCCGTCGTGACTGGAGGCGAAGTGAACACGTTGCTCGGCTGGTCGTTCATCACCAGGGTGACCCGCTCGTAGCGAGTACCGGTCGCGGACTTGATCGGCCATTGCCAGAACAAGGTGGTCCAGGTGGTCTTTGCCTTGCTGCTCGTCCAGGTGAGGACGCTACCAGTGACGCCTGCGCCGAGGTCGACGCTTTGCGTGCCCTGTATCGAGTAGCCGTGAAAGGAGTAGCAGTCCTCGATGCCGTAGGCGATCAGCGCGGCGCGATCCGATGTGTCGATGATGTCGACGGTGATCGGAACGTTGGCGGCCAACGTCGCTTGGGACACGTTCCCCATCGTGTAGGAGAAGCGGTGCCAGGTCGACGACGAGCCGAAGAATCGTTTGGCCCAGTCATACGTCGGCCCGTCGGCCAGCGTCCAGCCGGCCGGCGTGTCCCTGCTGCTTTCGAAGCTTGCCAGTCGAGGTTCACCGAAGCTGTTGGCGACGCGGTCATAAGCCTGCAGATCGCTGTTGTACACGCCGACACCGAGCGCGAGCACGCCGACGCACGCCAGCGCGCCAAACGAAGAATGAAGCTTCGCGTCTCCCACCAGGCCTTCACCGTTGGCCGGCTTGGGAATGCGGAAGGCGAGGCGGAAGGGCTTCATCAGCAACACCATGATCAGGACACCGATGTTGAACACGACCAAGCCCATGTACGGATGGAACCCGTCGATGGCGACAGACTCGCCCCAATGCTTGGCTGCCCAGAAGATGATCAGGATGCGCAAGATGTTCAACAGCCAGACGAGCAGGGCGCCGCTCAGCAGCCACGTGGTCTTCCTCATCCGCGACCCCTCGACGACCAACACGAATGCGCCGGCGACGAGGAGGAAGCCGACCAGCCCGTTGGCGCCGGAGCACGCCGAGGCGATGCTCATCTGGATCGGGGCCTTGTTCGGACCGGTGACCTGGAACAGTGAGCTGCTCTCAGTCACCTGCGTGGCGATCGGTAAGCGGAGCAGTGCTTCGTTCAGTGCCCACACCGTGCCCTGAGTGAAGCTCCCCAGCCACCGGTCAAGAAGTCGGGAATACGGGTAGGGCCAGGCGAGGAACAGGAAAAGCACCGCCACTCGATGTCGCCAAAGAGTTCTGACTCCGAACAGAAGCGCGACGACGCCAGCGGTGAAGACCGGCAGAGTGAGCAGGTCGATGCGCCATTCCCAGAACTGCGTCGAGAGTCGAGCCGGCAGCACGACGTTGGCTGCCGCCGCGGTTCCGGCAAGGGCGATACCAACGATCCAGTCGAGTTGACGGTCGTGGATCGGCGGGCCGGCATCGGCCCGACGATGTACGGCGGCAAGTCCCAGTGCAATCAGGGGTACCAGTGCCAGGTGGGCAAGAGGTGTGTCGAGTCGCATGGATTCGAACAACGTGGTGAGCGATGTGTGGTAGGCGACGACGATCAGCGTCAGCGCCACGGCCGGACGCACCCACGGGCGCCAGTCGATGGACCGCGGCGGTCGGGCGTGTGTTGCCGCTGTCATGGGCACAGGTTCGCACGCTGTCGTCGGCAAGAACACCCAGCTTGAGTGAAGTTTTCTGTTTCGCGAGAACTGTTCACCGTGCCGTTACCTGGTGGCTAGGTCGGGTTCGCGTGAGACCGCGAGGATGACGCCGTCTTGAGTGAACCTCAGCCTATGTCGACCATCGCCTCGCAAGAATCCGTCACGCTGGCCGATCGGCCAACACTTGGCGATCGCAACGTCCGATCCGAGCGGTCGACCTGACGCCGTGGAAACGACGACCACTGTCCTGT
>DATAJN010000682.1:0-3616 GCA_036262105.1 Ilumatobacteraceae bacterium | reverse complement strand
CTGTTTCGGCGGCACGACGTCTCTCACCTTCTTCCGGCTGGGCAAGCTCACCGCTGGAGAAGCGGTGCTGATCAACGGCGCCTCCGGTGCGGTCGGCACCATGGCCGTGCAACTCGCCAAGCATCTCGGCGCTGAGGTGACCGGCGTGTGCAGCGGCGCCAACGCGGAACTGGTCAGAGGCCTCGGGGCCGACCACGTCATCGACTACACAACGGATGATTTCACGCGCAACGGGCAGCGCTACGACGTCATCATGGACAATCACGGCAACGCGCCCTACGCGCGGGTCAAGGGCTCGCTCAAACCAGGCGGCCGGTTCCTGATGGTCATCGGCAATCTCTGGCAGATGGTCGCCGCGTCGTGGCAGAAGGCCACGATCAGCGCCAGCACCAACGATTCCTCGATGACCGCCGACGGCTACCGAACCCTCATGTCGCTGGCCGAGCAGGGAGTGTTGAAGCCGGTGATCGATTCGGTCCTTCCATTCGCGCAGATCGTCGAAGCGCATCGCCGCGTCGACAGTGGCCACAAGGTCGGAAGCGTTGTGCTCACGTTCGGGCAGGACGACTGAACCACAGGCCCTATCGACCGCTCTCGATCGACCCCGTCCGGCACTTCATGGCCACCGAAATGCTCGCCCACGGCGTCGCCATGGTCACCGTCTCTCGACGCCTCGGCCACGCCAGAGCGTCCACCACCGTCAGCGTCTACGGACACTGCGTACCCGGCGCAGATCGCGACGCCGCCAGCTTCATCGCCGAACTCCTCACCAGCAGATGACAACATCACCGACACAAGAACGCCGGCTCGGAGTGCACTTCTCGATCGCCGCGCGATTGACTCGCATGGGCGCGATTCTGGAAGTGCGACTTCCGTTTCTGCGCCCAAGCAGGCTCGACTGTTGCCAACGCGGTGGTCGTCAAGGTCGGCACCGATGGCAACGTGTGCCTGTTCAACTCCAATCCGACCCATCTCGTCGGGGACGTCAACGGGTTCTTCTCAGCGTTCCCGGACCGATCCGCAGCGCCTCCTAGGATCGTGGCCGTGGCCTGCGACGAGGACCTTGCCGATCGGATCCGTGAGCCGGTGAGCGACGATCCCGCCATCACCGACGCAACGGTCGCCGTGATGGTGCGCAGTCCTTCGGAGCGTGTGCGTTCGTACCGTATCCAGTCCCCCCGAGCCAAGGGGGTGATGCGTGACCACCACGTTCCCATATCCGGTTAGACGCAGGACGAGCCGTACCGGTGCACCACGGTTGACGGCGCTCATGGGGTTGTTGCTGGCTGGTTGGGCGGCGGGCGCCTGCTCGATCGTGTTGGCGTTGTCGAGCGACCACGTCCGCCAACCTGGTGTGCAGGCATCGCTCATGGTGTGGATCGTGCTGTCGTGCGTCGTCGCCGGAGTGATCGCGTGGTGGAACCGTCCCGGTCGGTTCGGTCCGTTGATGATCGCGGCGGGGTTCGGTGTGTTCCTGTCGAGCCTGTCGTGGTCGAACAACGGCGTCCTGTTCACGCTCGGCATGATGTTCGATTTGGTACCCGCGGTCATCTTCCTCCACCTGTACCTCGCCTTTCCGACCGGCCGCCTCGACTCCCCGGTTGCTCGCGTCCTCGTCATCAGCGGCTACGTGACGGCGCTCGGCGTCGAGGCGGTGAGGATGGTCCTCGGCGGCTTCGGATCCGGCGGTGTGCTGGTGATCAGGTCGATGCCGGACGCCGACCGCGTGATAATGCACGTTCAACTCGTGGTGCTGAGCCTGTTGGCGTTGGCCGGCATCGGCGTCCTGCTGGCGCGGCGACGTGGGGTGGGACGGCCGTTGCGCCGGCCACTTGCATTGCTGATCGATTCGTTCGGACTCGGGCTGATCATGATCGCTTTCTTGTTCCTGTCGGCCGCCTTCGGCTACGTCGAGGGAGATCCGGCGTTCGAACAGATCCGGCGCGCCACGTTCTTCGTCATCGGTCTCGCGCCCCTTGCCTACGTTGCCGGACTCCTCAACTCCCGCCTGCTCAGCTCCGCTGTCGGTGATCTGGTCATCGAGCTGCAGACGAACCCGCTGTGCGGTGACCTCCGCGACGCGCTGGCCCGCGCCCTCCACGACCCGTCGCTGACGCTCGCCTACTGGTTGCCCGACTTCGGCAGCTACGTCGATCTCGACGGCCACCCGGTGACGCTGCCGGCGCCGAGCGATGCCCGGGCGGTTGCCCGGATCGGACAAGACGGTGCGCACGTGGCGGTGCTGCTGCACGACGCGTCGCTGAACGACGAACCGGAGCTGCTCGACTCAGTGGTTGCCGCCGCCGGCATCGCGTTGCAGAACATGCGCCTGCAAGCCGAGCTGCGCGCCCGCGTCGGCGAACTAGCGGGATCGCGGGCCCGCGTGATCGAGGCCGGACAGAAGGAACGCCAGCGGTTGGAGCGCGACCTCCACGACGGCGCCCAGCAGCGGCTGGTGGCGCTGTCGCTCGAGTTGAGCCTGCTCCAGGAGCAACTCGGTGGCGACCACGACCTGACCACCCGGCTCGACGGCGCCAAGCGCCAGATCGCCGTGTCGCTCGCCGAGCTGCGCGACGTAGCCCACGGGCTCCATCCTGCCGTTGTCAGCGGGCACGGACTCGTGGTTGCCCTGGAGGAACTGGCCGCGCACTCCCCGGTGCCGATCCGCCTGACAATCGAGATTGAAGGACGGCTCGCCGAGCAGATCGAAGTGGCGGCGTACTACATGGTCTGCGAGAGCCTCACCAACATCGGCAAGCACGCCCAGGCGACCGAGGCGGCGATCACCGTCGCCCGAGAGGCCGGCAGCATCGTGATCGAGGTCGTCGACGACGGGGTCGGCGGCGCGGACACCGAACGCGGGTCCGGCATCCGCGGGCTCGCCGACCGCATCGAGGCGCTCGGCGGAAGACTCCAGGTGTGGACGCCACGAGGCGGCGGAACACGAGTGAGAGCCGAGATCCCGTGCGGGTCGTGATCGCCGAGGACAGCGTGCTCCTGCGCGAGGGTTTGGAGCGGTTGCTGGTCGACAAGGGCCTCGACGTCGTCGGCAGCTGCCAGACGGCGGACGACCTGATGACCTTGGTGCGCGACACGGCGCCCGACGTCGCGATCGTCGACATCCGCCTGCCACCCACGCACAGCGACGAGGGCATCCGAGCTGCACTCGACATCCGCGCGCTCCACCCGACTGTGGGGGTGCTGGTCCTGTCGCAGTACATCGAAGTCGGCCTGGCCCTGAAGCTGCTCGCCGATTCGGCCGAAGGCGTGGGCTACCTGCTGAAGGACCGCATCAGCGATGTCAAGGACTTCGTCGGCGCGGTCGAACGGGTGGGGCGCGGTGGCTCGGCGATCGATCCGATCATCGTGTCGAGGCTTCTGGCCCGACGCCGCAGCGACGACCCGCTCGCCGAGCTCACGCCGCGCGAGCGCGAGGTGCTCGAGTTGATGGCCACAGGCAGCTCCAACCAGGGAATCGCCGACGCGTTGGTGATCTCGCTGCGAGCCGTGGAGAAGTACGTGTCGACGGTCTTTTTGAAGCTTGGCCTGCCGTCGACGGGCAGCGAATCCCGGCGGGTGCTGGCCGTGCTGCTGTTCTTGCGCAGCTGAAGCGGGC
>DATAJN010000681.1:0-3537 GCA_036262105.1 Ilumatobacteraceae bacterium | reverse complement strand
ACATCGGCACAGCCATCAGGAAGCCCCGTCGAACTGGACAGTCCCTCCACATATCGGATGCTCGCTCGGGTGGGAGCGCTCGCCGCTCGATGACGCATGTCGGCGTTGGGCTCGACGCCCACTGCATCGGCCGACCATGTCGCGGCCCATCGAGTCGACAACCCGGTTCCGCTGCCGAGATCGACGACAAGTTCCGGCCGGCTGCCGGCGTACGTCGTGATGACCTCGGCAAGAACGGGTGGCGGGACCGGGCGGACGGCGTCGTACAGATCCGCGAATCCCGAGAACCGGCGGGCGTTCGCGTCGAGGCTCACAAGGTGAAGTTAGCGAGCAGCTCAGCGGCCGACGTGATCGCGCATGCGCTTCTGGATCAAGGTCCGCCGCGATTGCAACTCGCGATAGGTGAGCTGTTGCGTGGAGGCGTCGACCCCGAAGCCGGCTTTGACGCCGTCCATGTTGAGCTCCAACGAACCGTGGTCGATGCCCAGTTCGCGGCCGAGCTTCTCGCCGTGCCGTTGGGTGAACAGGAGCGAGATGTTGGCGATCTCGGCCAGCAGATCGAGATCCGGCGCCAGCCTGGCCATCGCTCCGTCGAGGAAGACCATGTTCTTCACGTAGAGCATCAGCTCTTTGGGCATTCGCGCCCCGTACCCGAGCAACGCCTTGACGACTCGCTGGACCTCGGCGATCAACTCCTCCCCAGTCAGCGTGGTCGGGTCGACCGGGGCCTGATCGAGCCGGAGATCACGAATGACCGCGTCGAGATCGGTGTCGGCGGGCAGCGCGCCGAGATCGCGCATCGCCGCGAGCTGGCCCTTCACGTCGTTCGTGGTCGCGCAGACCATCATCCGAAGAAAGGCCAACCGCCGGTCACCGTCAAGTCGACCGACGATGCCGAAGTCGAGCAATGCCGTGCGGCCATCGGGCAGCACGAACAGGTTGCCACCGTGCAGGTCGCCGTGGAACACGCCGTAGACCAACGCCCCCTCGATGAGAGCGATCATCGCCGTGCGCACGACGGCTTCTGTGTCGACCCCGGCGTCCTTCATACCGGCGACGTCGTCGAAGTTGAAGCCGTCGATCCGTTCCATCACCAGGACGCGTCGTGTGATCAATGTCGGATGCGGTCGCGGTACGACGTAGCCGGTCTGCTTCAGTTCGCGAAGCATGACCGCGATGTCGATCATGTTGGCGGCTTCCATGCGGAAATCGAGCTCTTCGACGATGGTCTCGGCAAAGAGTTCGACGAGGGCCGGCGGATTGGCGAGCGAGGCAATCGGGATGCGACCGACGAGGTGCGGCGCAAGCCACGCCATCACGCACAGATCCTTGCGCACGAGCCGAGCAACACTGGGTCGCTGAACCTTGACGACCACCCGCTCGCCGGTGCGGAGAGTTGCCGCGTGGACCTGGGCGATCGACGCGGCGGCGAGCGGTGAGGTGTCGAAGCTCGCGAAGATGTATTCGAGCGGCACGCCGAGGTCGTCTTCGACCACCTTGCGGACGGTGTCGAACGGCTCCGCGGGGACTTGATCCCTGCATTGTTTGAACTCTCTGACCAGTTCCGCGGGGAACAGCCCTTCGCCGCTGGAGATGATCTGGCCGAGCTTGATGTACGTCGGGCCGAGTCGTTCGACCGCGCGCCGCAGGCGGGCCGAGATGTCGCTGCGGCCGGCTTCGGGCGATGGGTAGCGTCCGGACCTCTTGCGGAGCCACCACGGCCCGATGGCACTGATCAAGCGACCGGCCACCGTGATGACACGAAGGCCCGGCGGAACCCGTCGCGCCCGAGTGAGCGCCGGCACGTCGGCCCTGGCTGCCTGGCGGAGCAAGCCGGCGATGGGATACCAGAGCAAACCGTCCCGGTCGAGAACCCAGGGTCCGTAGTCTGTGAAGGCGCCCCACTCGATGTCTTCGGCGATCATCACCACTGCATGATCGCAGCAAGGTTGGCACTACCCTCAGATCAAGTGACAACTCTTGCCACTCCCACCGACAATTCGGTGCAGATCTTCGGCCGGAGCATCGCCTACAAGTGGATCGTCGCGGTCGTGTACGTGTCGGCTCTCTTCCTCGACATCCTCGACACGACCATCGTCAACGTGGCGATTCCTGCGCTGGGTCGCGAGCTGCACACCGAGAACGCCGAGTGGGTCGTGCTCGGCTACACGCTCAGCTTGGCGGTATGGATCCCGACTTCGGGTTGGCTGGGCGACCGTTTCGGTACGAAGCGTACGTTCCTGTTCGCGCTGATGGCCTTCACCACCGGCTCGGTGCTCTGCGGTGCCGCCCAAACGATCGGGCAGCTCATCGCCTTCCGTGTGATCCAGGGTGTCGGTGGCGGGATGTTGACACCAGTGGGCCTGGCCATGCTGTTCCGAGCATTCCCGCCTGCAGAACGTGCTAGAGCAGCGACGCTGATCATGATCCCCACGTTGGCCGCGCCCGCACTCGGGCCGGTGCTCGGCGGTCTGATCGTCACCAACGTCAGTTGGCGATGGATCTTCCTCGTCAACGCGCCGATCGGCATGATCGCGTTGTGGTTCGGTTGGCGCCATCTGCAGGAGCACAAGCATCCGGCCTCAGGCCGTTTCGACATCGCCGGGTTCCTGCTGTCCGGTTCGGCGTTGGCCCTGATCGTCTACGCGCTCAGTGAGGGTCCGCAGTCGGGATGGAGCTCCCCGCTGGTCGTCACCACCGGCGTGGTCGGCGTGATCGCCGCGGTGGCCATGGCCATCGTCGAGCTGCGCATTCCCAGCCCCATGCTCGAGCTCAGGCTGCTCGGCAACCGCATGTTCCGGCAGTGCAACTTGGTCGGGCTGTTCTCCATCGCCAGCTTTCTCGGAGTGACGTTCGTGATGCCGTTGTACTTGCAACTGCTGCGCGGCATGACACCCCTCGCCAGTGGCCTCACCACCTTCCCGCAGGCCTTCGGAATAATGCTCTCCTCGGTGGTCGCCGGGAAGTTGTACGGGCGTGTCGGCCCGCAGCGGCTGATGACGTTTGGATTCACGTCGGCGGCGCTGGCGATCGCGTTGTACGTCGGGCTGGGGCTGCACACGAGTCTGTGGCTGATCCGCAGCCTGATGTTCGGTCGCGGTCTGTGCATGGGGTTCGCCTTCGTTCCAATGCAGGCGGCCAGCTATGCCACCATCGAGCCCTCGCAGAACGGCCGAGCGTCGTCGATCTTTTCTACACAACGGCAGGTCGGCGTGTCGCTGGGCGTGGCGATCATGGCCAGCATCCTCGCCGCCCACATGTCGCTCAGCAGAGCACCCGAGGCGAACGAGGTGAATCGCGCCCTCACCGGTATGCACTGGGCATTCGGCGTTGCTGTGCTGCTCGCTCTTGTGGCCGCACTGTGCGCCTGGTTCATTCACGACGAAGACGCCGCGAGCACGATGGTTGCCCGGAAACGACCGGCAGCGGTCTAGAAACCCGAGCCGTGGGCGACGTCGCACAAACGCGTCTGGCCGTCGAGGATCTGCCCGGCGCCGATCCCCTCGAGGGCGGCGAACGGCCCGCACTTGTTGGGGG
>DATAJN010000680.1:0-2339 GCA_036262105.1 Ilumatobacteraceae bacterium | reverse complement strand
AGGTGTCGCTCAGTGCTGCACGCATCCCCGAAGCGTTGAAGGAAGCCGGCGAGCGTGGTGCCTTGGCGCGCGGCCTGGGTCGTAGCTACGGCGATGCCGCACAGAATGGTGGCGGCCTCGTGATGCACCTGGCATCGACCGCGGGCGACATCCTGCTCGACCCGTCGACGGGAGTCGTGACGGTGGGTGCAGGTGTGAGCATCGACGATCTGCTCCGAGTGATCGTGCCTCGTGGGTTCTTCATCCCGGTCACACCCGGCACGCGATTCGTAACCATCGGAGGTGCGATCGCCAGCGACATCCACGGCAAGAACCACCACGTTGACGGCTCGATCGGCAAGCACGTCGAGTCGATCACCATGGTTCTCGCCGATGGCTCAGTGGTGGTGATCGGTCCGCATCAGAACCCGGCGCTGTTCTGGGCGACAGTCGGTGGTATGGGGCTGACCGGGTTCATGCTCGACGCCAGGATTCGATTGCTGCCGGTTGAGACCAGTCGAATGCGCGTCGACACGGCACGTCTCGCCGATCTCGACGAGTTGCTGGCCGCCATGAGCAGTGGTGACGACGACGTGCGCTACAGCGTCGCCTGGATCGATCTCGTGGCCAAGGGGCGACACCTCGGGCGCAGCATCCTCAGCCGCGGCGATCATGCCCGCCTGAGCGAGCTCGACGCCCGCCAGGCCATCGCCCCGTTCGAATACGGCCCCCACCAACTGGTTGCAGTACCGCCACTCGTGCCGCCGATGGGTCTGCTCAACCACGCCTCGGTCGCCGCCTTCAACGAGTTGTGGTTCCGCAAGGCGCCAGTTCGCCGTACCGGCGAGATCCAAGGGATCGGTGCATTCTTCCACCCGCTCGATCTCGTCGGGTCGTGGAACCGGCTGTACGGCACCCGCGGCATGGTTCAGTACCAGTTCGTCGTGCCCTTCGGCGAGGAAGAGACCGTGCGCAGGGTGGTGGAGCGCCTGTCGGCCAGCGGCGCGGCGAGCTTCCTGGCAGTGCTCAAGCGGTTCGGGGCGGCCAATCCCGCCCCGCTCAGCTTCCCTCGCGCCGGTTGGACACTCGCCCTCGACCTGCCCGGCGCATCGCGAGGACTCGCAGAACTGCTGCATGGTCTCGACCGCATCGTTCTCGATGCCGGAGGACGTCACTACTTCTCCAAGGACGCTCACATGACCCCTGACGCCGTGCGTCGTGGCTACCCGCGCCTCGACGAATGGCGGGCGATCCGTGACGAGGTCGACCCGAACGGGGTGTGGCAGAGCGATCTCGGCCGCCGCCTCGGGTTGATCCGACCGTAACCCGAGCGACACTGGAGACACATGGACAACGCACTCGGCGAGCCGCAAACGATCCTCCTGCTGGGAGGCACCAGCGACATCGGCCTTGCCATCGTTCGCCAGTTGCTCAACGCGACCAGCCGCACCGTGGTACTTGCCTGTCGCAACATCGATGCTGGTGAACGTGCGGCCGCCGGTCTCCGCTACGGCGATCTCGTTGTCGATGTCATCGCGTTCGACGGAGCCGCCACCGATACCCACTCCGAACTCGTTCGCTCGGTGGCCGAAAAGTACGGCGACCTCGATGTGGCCATCGTCGCCTTCGGCGTGCTCGGTGACGGAGAGGTGACAACGGTCGACCCGGTAGCCGCGGCCGAACTGGCGCACGTGAACTTCACAGGAGTGGTGGCGAGCACCATCGCGATCGCCAACCAGATGCGCCGGCAGGGTCACGGATCGATCGTGATGCTCAGCAGCGTGGCCGGCGAGAGGGTTCGCCGGGCCAACCCCGTGTACGGCGGTAGCAAGGCCGGCATCGACGGCTTCGCCCAAGGCTTCGGCGACATCATTGCCAGCGATGGCGTGCACCTGTTGATCGTTCGTCCCGGCTTCGTTCATTCTCAGATGACCACCGGACGCAAGGCCGCACCTTTCGCGACAACACCCGAGAAGGTCGCCGAAGCAACGGTCAAAGGGCTGCGGGCGAGGCGACGCATCGTCTGGGTCCCAGGCGTGCTCCGCTTGGTGTTCATCGTGCTGCGACACCTACCAGGTGCCGTGTGGAGACGCTTGCCCCTTGGCTGACGACATCGTCCCATCCATCCGTCAGCTGGCCGAGGAGATGATCTCCGCCGGTGTGCGCCGCGTCCATGTGTTGGCTTGGCGTGATCTCGACGATCCGGATGCTGGCGGGTCGGAGGTGCATGCCGACGAGTTCATGCGCCGGTGGGCCGAGGCAGGCCTCGACATCACCCAGCGCACTTCGGCGGCTATCGGGAAGCCGGCAACGGCTTCCCGAAGCGGCTATCGGGTCATCCGCCGCGGCAGCCGCTACTC
>DATAJN010000679.1:0-3098 GCA_036262105.1 Ilumatobacteraceae bacterium | reverse complement strand
ATCTTGTTGTCCTCCAGCACGATCCAGTCGGCGAGCGCTCCGCGGGCTGCTTCGGTGGCGCCGAAGCCCTTGCCGGACTCGCGCTCGACCGGCTTGATGTAGAAGCGGTCGTGCAGGTCGATCTGGTCGATCCACCGGCGGGTCATCTCGTAGTACTTGGGTGCCTCGTGCAGACGAGCCAACACTCGCAGGAAGATGCTCGGGCCGATCTTGCTGTAGATGTCGCGGATCAGCGGGTCGTAGTCCTGCCACACCTCGCGCTCGGGGTTGCCGGCCACCATCTGACGGGCGAAGGGACCCACTTCCAGCGGTACGTGACCCTGGCCGGGCACGTCGTAGCGCGGCGCTTTCGCCCACGTGTACTTGTCCTGGGCCCGCCCATCGGCAGGATCGATCGGTTCGGTGACGCCCTCCCATGGGTGCAGCGAACCGGTGCCCTTGAAGTAGGAGTGGGTGACGTCCTCGGTCACACGCATCTGGTCGAACGGCTGATCGGTGCCGTTGGAGTAGACGCCGGCCCTCGTGATCAGCGCACGGTTGCGACCATCGACCGTGGGGGTGGCGTACTGGCTGGGCTCGAAGAACGTGCCCATCGCGAGGTAGTTGCCGTAGCCACCGCCGTACTTGTCGAGGCCGATGCCCATCGCGTAGCGGATGAAGAAACCGAGGTCGCTGTTGTGCTGCGACTCGTTCTCGTCACACCACTCCAGCAGTTGCTCCCACGTCTGCACCTGGCGGTAGCGCTCGATCGAGCAGCCGAGGAACCGGTTCTCCAACCACTCCTGGCGCCAGTAGTCGAGGATGGCGATCGACCGGGTGATGTCGGTGAGTGTCGGCGCACACATGACACCCCCGGGGATCATGAACGACGAGTGTGGCCACTGGCCACCGAAGATCGCGTAGACCTCCACAGGCTTTGCGCCGAGCACCACACCCGGCTCGTAGCTCTCTCCTACGAACGGGGCGAAGCGGCGCATGGCCTCGTCGTAGTTCTTGGCCTTCGCGTACTTCTTGTTCACCAGGTCGATGGCGAACAGCGCGTAGAACCACCGTGGTATCGACTGCAGCGTCTCGCAGGCCTGGGCGATGTTGCGCACGGTGATGGCGTTGGGCGGCAGCACCGTCTTCCACGCGGTGTCGATCGCGAAGCACGCCTTGTACAGGTGGCTACCACCGCAGATGCCGCAGATGCGCGGCGTCATGATGAGGCCGGCTTGCGGATCCTTGCCGCGGAGAATGATCTCGAAGCCGCGGAACATCAACGCCTCCGTCCATGCTTCGGTGACCACGCCGTCGTTGATCTTGACCCGCAGATCGAGGTCGCCCTCGACTCGGCCGAGGGGGCTGACTTCCAGATCGATGGTCTTGTTGTCCGTCACGGTCATGACTGGTGGTTCCTTTCGGTTGCGTCAAGCGGGGTGCCGTCGGTCAGACGACGAACATGTCTTCTTTGGACCACTGCGGTGCACTGATCCGCGCAGCCGCGGCCGCTGCAAGGTAGGTGAGGTGATCGGCGCCGGTAGGGAGGTCGCGCGGGATGACACCCGACACCTTCTGCGTCTTGAAGATCGTGCCGGGCATGAGGTCGTCCCAGGGGAACTGGGGCTCGGTGCAACCCAGGCACGGGTGGCCGGCACGGGTCTTCGACGATTGCCGGTTCCACAGGATGCGGTTGCACGACGAGTGCGTCATCGGCCCACGACAACCGAGTTCGTAGAACAGGCAGCCGGTACGGGTGCCCTGACCGAACTCGACGGTCGACTGCTTGTACTCGAAGAACCCGTTGCGGGTGCAGCCGTTGTGGGTGAACGTCGTGAACAGCGTGGACGGGCGGTGGTACTCGTCCAGCGTCAGGTCACCGGCACGCCCGGTGGCGACGGCCATCACGATCTGGCTGATCCAGTCGGGGTGGGCCGGACAGCCGGGAATGTTGATCACCGGCAGGCCTGCCTTGCTCACCCAGTCCTTGCCCAGAAAGCCGCCCTTCACTTCGCGGTGGAACTGCAGACCGGTGGAGTCGCTCGGGTTGGGCGCAACGGTGGGTAGGCCCCCGTACGCCGCGCAGTCGCCGACGCCGACGACGATGGACGCCACCGACGTGAGCGCAGTGATCCACTCGGTCATCGGCTTCCCGGCGAACATGTCCATGCGCCCGCTGCCGTTCGGGCCCTGGACCACGGTGCCCTCGACGACGAAGATGTCGAGGGGCTTTGCGCCGGTGACGAGATCGCTGAGGATCTTCTGTACGGCCTCGCCGAGCTCAGGTCCGAGTGACGGGTGCCAGAGCAGCTCGACGCCGAAGTCGGTGAGCAGGTCGATGACGGTGGGTTCTTCGGATTGGAGCAGCGAGATCGTGTTGCCGCTGCATGCACCTGCTTGGAGCCAGAGGAGTGTTGCCACTGTTCGGTCCTTTCGTTCCTGTCGTCGGGTTGGTCGTGTCGGCCGAGCGGGCTCAGCCGTTGTCGGCCGGTGGGGTGGCGAGATGGCTGCCGAACACCTTGGCAACCTCGATGATGAAGCCGAGGCCGCGCTGTACGTCCTCGTCCTTGGTGGCCTTGTAGAGCCCGCGCATACCAACCTTGGTCTGGTGTGCCCGCGCCGCCTGCAGACCCTTGACGAGCGATATCGCCGCTTCGCTGAGCACCTCGATCGGTTCCGGCTCGACGATTGGCGAGGCAAGGATCCGATTGATCGCCGGCGAGGCGTCGGCGAGCGTGGGGATGAGCGTCGAGAGCTGCTGCGTGGTCTCACGCAGATCGAGACCGGTCGCCTTGCCGGCGGCGCGCACCTCGTGCAGCACCTCGGCGAGCGTGTCACCGATCACCTCGCCCTTACGTGCCAATCCGTCGATGCCGCCGATGATCACTGCGATCAGTTCGATGTTGTCGAGCAGCGTGTGCAACGCCGCCGCGGTCTGCGGTTCGCTCAACCGATCGACCAACCGATCAACTTCTGCTTGGTCGCGTACGACTGTTCCGTGCTGAGCCATGCGCAGGTCCCCTTCCCTGTTGCGGCCTTGCCCCCGAGCGATGCATTATTCGCCCGGGTTCGCCGACGCGTCTATTGACTTTTCTCTTGGCGATCCATAAGGGCGTATT
>DATAJN010000678.1:0-6773 GCA_036262105.1 Ilumatobacteraceae bacterium | reverse complement strand
ACGCTACAGAAGCCCGCCGCGCCCACCCGGGTGCGGTCCAAACACTCCACACCGGTGCTGGCGGCGGTCGAGGGTCGGCGTGGGCGCGGCGGGCTTCTGTAGCGTTGAGCGCCAATGGCCTACCGGTATCTGTGGACGCCCCTGTCGATCGGCCCGATCACCACACGCAATCGCATCGTCCTCAGCGCCCATCTCACGAACTACGCGCGCGGAGGCCGGCCCACTGAACAACACGCGGCGTACTACGCGGCACGCGCCGCGGGCGGTGCCGGCCTCATCATCACCGAGGAACACTCGACTCATCCCACCGATTGGCCATACGAGAAGCTGATCCACGGCTTCCACCGCGATGTGATTCCCGGCTACCGCAAGATCACCGAAGCGGTGCACCGCCACCGCGTGCCGATCTTCGCCCAGATCAACCACAACGGCGGTCAGGCGAGCTCGATGTACTCGCGCCTGCCGGTTTGGGCGCCGTCCGCCGTCGCCGACCCACTGTTTCGCGAAGTCCCGAAGGCTGTCGCTGCGAACGACATCGAACAGATCATCGCCGGCTACGCGACGGTCGCCGAACACTGTGCCGAGGGCGGCTTCGACGGCATCGAACTGCAATGCAGCCACTCGTCGATCGTTCGTGGCTTTCTGTCGCCCGCCACCAACAAGCGCACCGACGAATACGGCGGCCAACTCGCCAATCGTGCACGGTTGCTGCTCGACATCGTTGCCGCCGTCCGTCGCGTCATCGGCACGAGATTGGCGCTCGGTGTGCGAATCTGCGGCGACGAGCTCATCGAAGGAGGCACCACGATCGATGATGCCGTCGAAATAGCGCGCATGGTGGAGGCGAGCGGTCAGGTCGACTACATCAACACCTCGATCGGCGTCGCCACGGCAAGCCTGTTCATGATCGAAGCCAGCATGCACGTCCCGCCGGGGTACGCACTGTTCATCCCGTCGGCGATTCGCAAGGCCGTCGACCTACCGGTCGTCGGAGTAGGTCGGTTCAAGGATCCTCTGCAAGCCGAGCGGGCACTTGCCGAGGGGCACTGCGATCTGGTCGGCATCGTCCGTGGGCAGATCGCCGACGCCGACTTCGCGGCGAAGGCCAAGGCCGGGGCGAGCGACGAGATTCGCCTGTGCCTGTCGTGCAACCAGGAATGCGTAGGCCGAATGGGCCTCAACCGCTGGCTCGGCTGCATCGAAAACCCCAGGACAGGAAAAGAGCAAGAGTACGAATCAACCGCGGCGAGGGAATCGCCAGCGACGAGCCGCACGGAGAGCGAGACCAAGGCGAAGCGGAGGTCGAGCTCGACCATTGTGGTCGGCGCGGGACCGGCGGGGCTGCAGGCGGCGATTGCCGTGGCGCGCGGTGGCGGCGAGGTGACGGTGTACGAGAAGGAGCAGCATGCCGGTGGACAGGTGCGGCTGGCGGCATTGGTACCCAACCGCGCCGAGTTCGGGGATCTGATCCGCAACCAACTGACCGAATGCCGAAGGCTCGGGGTGCGCATCGAGTACTCCGTCGACGCGTCGCCGAGCTTCGTCGTCGACCAGCAACCACGTCACGTCATCGTCGCGACGGGAGCCGAGAGTCAACGCCCCTGGTGGGTGCCGGCGAGAGCCGACAACGTTGTCGACGTTCGCGCCGTGCTCGACGGCACCGTCAGTCCAGCAGGTGACGTGGTGGTGATCGACGAGCTCGGGTTTCACCAGGCCACCTCGGTCGCCGAACTGTTGGCCGACAGGGGTTGTCGGGTCGAGGTCATCACCAATGGAATGGTCGTCGGGCAGGATCTCGGGATCACCCTCGACATGGAGAACTGGTGGATGCGGGCGAGCGCCAAGGGCATCGTGCAGTCGACCGACCTCGTGGCGATGGGGATGGGGGACGAATCGCCGACGCGCACGTTGAACCTGCTGCACCACCCCACGGGTGTCAACGTCACCCGCACTCCAGACTGGATCGTGCTCGCCGTGCCGGCCAGTCCCGTCGATTGGCTGTATCACGATCTGAAGCAGCGAGGCCTCAGCGTCGAGCGAATCGGCGACTGCGTCGCGCCCCGCAGGGCACATGCGGCCGTGATCGAGGGCGAGCGCGCCGGGGCTGCTGCAATACTGAGCCGGTGAACGAGAGCCCGCTGGTCGCCGTCGTCATGGGGTCGTCCAGCGATTGGCCGACCATGAGCAAGGCCGTCGAGGTGTTGCGCGAGTTCGATGTTGTCCACGAGGTGCGCGTCCTTTCCGCCCACCGCATGCCCGACGAGATGTTCGAGTTCGCCGAGTCGGCCACCGGCCGCGGACTCAGGGCCATCATCGCCGGAGCCGGGGGTGCAGCCCACCTGCCCGGCATGCTGGCCGCCAAGACCACGGTGCCGGTTCTTGGTGTGCCCGTTCCTTCTCGATACCTGGCCGGTCAAGACTCGCTGTATTCGATCGTGCAGATGCCGGCGGGTGTGCCGGTCGCGACGTTTGCGATCGGCGAGGCAGGCGCAACCAATGCCGCACTGTTCGCGGTGGCGATGCTGGCCACAGGTGACGACATGATCAAGGCGGCACTCGACGGCTACCGCCGGCGACGGCACGACGATGCCGCCTCGGCTGTGCTGCCTCCCCCATGATCGCCCCGCCGGCAACGCTCGGCGTCCTCGGCGGTGGTCAGCTCGGCCGGTACTTCGTGATGGCGGCGCGCACGATGGGCTATCACACAGTCGTGCTCGATCCCGATCCGCACGCGCCCGCCGGCAAGGTTGCTGACGAACACCTGGTCGCCGCGTTCGACGACGACGCAGCACTGCAACATCTGGCGACGAACTGCGCGGCAGTCACCACCGAGTTCGAGAACCCGCCGGCGGCAGCGATGGAGTGGCTCGCCGACCACACCGTCGTTCGCCCCTCGCCCTCGGCCATCGCCATCACCCAGGACCGTCGCGCGGAGAAGAGGTTCCTCGATGCCGTCGGCGTTCCGGTTGCGCCGTTCGCGGTGATCGAAACCGACGCCGATGCCGACGCGGCGCTCGACTTCCGATACCCGGCCATCTTGAAAACAGCCCGTCTGGGATACGACGGCAAGGGGCAGATCGCGATCGCGACGCACGACCAATTGCGTGGGGCGTGGGAACGACTGAACCGTGAACCGTGCGTGTTGGAACAGCGGCTGACTCTCGACTCGGAACTATCCGTCGTGCTCGCCCGAGGAACGTCCGGAAGGACTGCGATATACCCGGTAGCGGCCAACACGCATGTCGATGGAATCCTCGACTGCACCGTCGTACCCTGCACAGTTCCCGGCGCCACCGAGCTCGCCGAAACGGTCGCCGTGGCTCTTGACTACGCGGGTGTGCTCGCGGTGGAGATGTTCGTCGTCGGCGGTCGACTCCTGGTCAACGAGCTCGCCCCGCGCCCCCACAACAGCGGGCACTGGACACTCGACGCGGCGCGCACCAGCCAGTTCGAACAGCAGGTGCGCTCCCTGTGCGGGATGGGTCTGGGAGATCCATCGCTTCGCGCTCCCGCAGTCGCGATGGTGAACCTCCTCGGCGACCTGTGGGCCGTTGGGGAACCGCACTGGTCAGCAGCCCTTGCCGATCCCGAGGCCTCATTGCACCTGTACGGCAAGCAAACGGCCAGGCCAGGGCGCAAGATGGGCCACATCACGGTGACTGCGGCGACACCGGGCGAGGCGGAACGCTCGGCACGGGCGATTCGCTCGCTCCTCACCGCTCGATAGTCTGCGACAACCATGATCGCCGGAATCGTCACCGATCTCACCGACTGGCTCGACCGGATCTCCAGTCACTGGTGGTTCCTGCTGATCATCATCGTGATCGCCTTCCTCGACTCGGTCATCCCCGTCGTACCCAGCGAGACGTGTGTGATCATCGGCGGTGTTGCGGCCAGTCAGGGCAGCCAAAGCCTGTTGATCGTGATCGCCACTGCGGCGCTCGGCGCCTTCCTGGGCGACAACGCGGCCTTCCTGCTCGGCGTGCGCGCCAGCGATCGATTCCACCGTCGCGCCGAGCGACGACCGCGGTTCGCCACCAAGATGGCGTGGGCACACCAGCAGATCACCGACCGCGGCGGCCTGTTGCTCATCACGGCGCGGTTCATTCCGGGTGGCCGAACGGCGCTGACGCTGTCGTGCGGCATAACCCGTCAGCGGAGAGCTTGGTTCATCCGCTGGATCGTGGTGGCGACAGTGATCTGGGCGTCGTACGCCGCACTTCTGGGGCGCATCGGTGGCGAAGCATTCAAGGACGACCACACCAAGGCGTTCATGCTCGCCTTCGGGATGGCGATCACGACCAACATCGCCATCGAGGTCGCCCGGCACTATCGGAAGAAGCATCGCACTGCGACCGCGGCGGGCTGACGGCGTGAACCGACACCTTGCCCAGTTGAACATCGCCACCCTGCGTTACCCGATCGACGATCCGCGCATCGCCGACTTCGTCGATGCCCTTCCGCTCGTCAACGGTGCGGGGGAAGCGACGCCGGGATATGTGTGGCGGCTGCAGTCCGAGTCCGGTGATGCGACCGACATCCGTGTGTTCGATGATCCACTCGTCATCGTCAACCTCACGGTCTGGGAGTCGCTCGAGGCGCTCAAGTCGTTCGCCTATCGCGGCGTCCACCGCGACTTCTTTCGTCGCCGCGCCGAATGGTTCGTCGCCGGTTCCAGCCGAACCGCATTGTGGTGGCTGCCTGCCGACGTTCTTCCGACCACCGAAGACGCACGGCGACGGCTCGACTTCATCGATGCCTTCGGCGCATCCCTGTACGCGTTCGAGACCGCCCAATTGCATCAGGTGCTGGTGATCGAACGCGTCAGTGCCGACGACGGCCGTGCGCAGCGAATGATCACGCTGCCGAACGGTGTGGCCGACGTCGTGGGCGATAGCGGAGCGCTCGTTGTCGCCGAGATCGACGGCGACGCCGCGGCATGCGGCGGTTATCGGATGCTCGACGAACACACGGCCGAGATCAAGCACATGTACGTCGCCCCGTCAGCCCGCGGCCTGCGGGTCGGCGCTGCCATCGTCGCCGAACTCGAGGCCGTGGCCAGGACCAACCGGATCGAGAGGCTCCTTCTGGAGACCGGCCCTCGGCAGCTCCCTTCGCTGGCCCTCTACGAGAAGTTCGGATTCACGCCCTGCCCGCCCGGCGCGGAGAGCGGGAGCACTCCTGGATCGATCCGCATCGAGAAAGCGCTCACCACAGAGCCAAGCCGTTTAGCCTGATCTGAATGCTTGCAGTGATCGTGGTGCGCGGTGGGGTTCTGCCCGCTGGCGCCCATGAATCAGTCTCCGAGTGCCACGGCAGAGCAATGCTGGCCGGGTCAGGAACGGCGTCCGCCGCATCCGACCTCGACACCGTTGCTCGCGAGGTGACCACGATCGAGATCGGAGAGTTCCGTCCGGCAGCATGGGCGAACTTGCTGGCCCCACTGCTGGCCGATGAGCCGATCGTGCTCCTGCCTGCATCGCCCGATGGACGCGATCTCGCGCCTCGGATCGCCGCGGAACTGCACCGGCCGCTGTTCGCCCAGGCACTGGCCGTCTCGCGGTCGAGGATCGACCTGGTCCGCGGCCACGGCACCGAGCTCCACTCGATCGAACCACCGCCCACCTTCGTAGCCACACTGCAACCCGGCGTGCGCGGTGTCGATCACATCGACATCTCCCCCACGGTGCACGCGGTGACGAGAACACTTGTCCAGGGCGACGATCCGACGATCGAAGAGGTCCTGCCGCCCGACGCTGCGACGATCGATCTCTCCGAGGCGGGCCGCATCGTGGCCGGCGGCGCCGGTCTCGACAACCCGCGCCGTTTCGAGCAACTCTCCGCGCTCGGCGCGAGGCTCGGCGCGAGTGTTGGCGCGACCCGAGTGATCACCGATCGAGGCTGGATCGGCCACGAACGTCAGATCGGAACGACAGGCGTTACCGTCGACCCGCAGTTGTACATCGCCTTCGGCATCAGCGGCGCGGTGCAGCACACGAGCGGGCTCGGCCAGCCGAAGCACATCATCAGCGTCAACACCGACGCGTACTGTCCGATGATGCAACTCGCCGACCTCGCGGTGATCTCCGACGCCAACGCTGTCCTCGATGCCTTGCTCGAAACCATTGCGACGACCGATGGCTGAGACCGACTTCGATGTCGTCGTCGTGGGCGCCGGCCCAGCCGGCTCGTGCGCGGCCATCGAGGCCGCACGCGCCGGGCTGCGCACACTGCTGCTCGAACGCGGCCCATTTCCCGGAAGCAAGAACATGTACGGCGGTGTCGTGTACCCGCGCATCCTCGACGACCTCATCCCGGAATGGTGGAACGAGGCTCCCGTGCAACGATGGGTGACGCGTCGATCGACCATGGTTCTCACCGACACGCAGGCACTCACGGTCGATTTTCGAAGTGACGCGTGGGCAGCGCCGCCCTACAACGGAGCCACGGCCTACCGACCCGACTTCGATCGTTGGCTCGCCGACCATGCGGTCGCCGCTGGAGCCACCCTGCTATGCAACACGACGGTCACTGGTCTGCTGCGCGCCCAAGCACGCCGGTCGGGTCAGCGTGTCACCGGTGTGCGCACAGACAGGCCCGACGGTGACGTCACGGCGTCGGTGGTGATTGCTTGCGACGGTGTCAACAGCTTCGTGGCCAAGGAAGCCGGGCTGTACGGCACACCGAAACCGAACGACTTCACACTCGGCGTCAAGGAGACCCTCGCACTCCCCCGGAACGTCATCGACGAACGCTTCGGTGTGCGCGACCGC
>DATAJN010000677.1:0-4042 GCA_036262105.1 Ilumatobacteraceae bacterium | reverse complement strand
ACCTCGTCTGGAGCGATGTCGCGGCGGTGGGCGCCGTCGTCCATTCGTGTTCGAAGATCGTCCGCTGAGAGACGGAGCCACGCCGACGAGGCCTCGCGTTGGATTGTCGCTCGGCAACGAGGCGACTCGATGACCCATCCCGCGGCGGATACGACGGTTGGCTGCGTCGATCCGAGCGCCTCGAGAAGAACCTCTTCCTCGAGGCGGTGGAGCTCGTCGACGCCATCGTCGGCCGCGATCTGCCGTCCAGTTCTTCCGGTGATCGCTTCGATGTCACGGTCGGAATCACGATGCGGAAGACCGAGGTCGGCCGCAAGAAGTGCGGCGACCGTGGTCTTGCCGGTACCCATCATTCCCAGGATGACGACGTGTCGTCGCCGTGGCGTCGGTCGGTCGCGCCTGCTGGGGTTCGTCGGGCTAGCCATCTCGAGCATCCAGTCTGCCAGCTACCTCCGCAGGTCGGTCACTCCGATCTCAGCACCAGTGCAGGCTTCACCTTCGACGCTCGTCGAGCTGGGATGATCGCCAGGAGGTTTGCCGCGATCAATGCGACGGGCACGATGACGACGACGGCAACGGCGGTGAGCGGGGAACGGAAGGTCAGCGGGACGCGATCGGTGATCGCCTGCCAACCGGCGCGGCCGGCGATCAGCCCGATCGGCACGCCGACCACCAGGCCGGCGATGCCCACGACGGTTGCCTGGGCGGCGATCATTGCCCGCACGCCAGAGCGGGTGACGCCGAGGGATTGCAGCACGGCGAAGTCGCGTCGCCGGCGGTACACCGACGAGAACAGCGCGTGGCCGACCGCGACCGCTCCGAGGACGGCGAGGAAGACCGCCAGCACCGTCGGCAGGGTGCGCACGTTGTGCAGGTTGGCGAGCTCGAGGGGTTGGTCGACCGGCGCCACGTATTGCACGGTCGAGCCGAGCGCCGTCGCCAGGCCACTGATCTTCGTGTCGAGGTGATCGTGATCGGCGAACCGCACGGCCACCAACATGTCGACGGTCACGTTGTTGTCGGGGTTGTAGTTCATCGCCGCGAGCTGGCTCCAACGCTTGGTCGAAACCCATGCACCCTCGTCGAACTGGGAGTGGACATCCGAGGGGAACAGCCCGAGCCCCACCACGCGCACCGACCCGCCGTCGGCAAGGGTCACAGAGTCGCCGATCTTCACGCCGAGGTCGCGCGCCGTCGACGGACCGAGCTCGATCTCGTCGTCGGTGCGCGGCCCGCGCCCGGAGAGCGTTACGAGGTGCACCGACGCGCCGGCCGCAGGATCGACGACCGCGAACACGGGAACGCCGAGCTCGCCGATCTGGCTCACATAGCGCCCGATCGAGCTGACGGCCGCAACGTCTGGCTGGTGTGCGACCTGGTCGACCAAGGTGGTGTTGACACCGGTGAGTGAGATGTCGCTCTGCTGGGGATACACGGATGCGTCCCACGCAACGCCGGCGACCTCGGGATGTGTGAACGCGTCGGTCAACCCATGGCGGACGGTGATGATGGCGACAACGCCGACGACGGCCGCAGCGGCACCGATGAGCGCTGGCCAGGCGCTGCCCTTGCGCGTCGCCGTGCCGCCGCCCTCGAGCGCCAGGCGCGCGCCGACGCGAAGTGGAACCGGTCGGGCGATGGGAAGACGGGCCTGCCATCCGCCGTGCTGCCGCGCGTGATCGGCGTCGGGGCGCGCTGCGAGCCAACTGGCGAACGATGTGATCCCGAGCGTGACCACTGCCGCGAGCAACACCGATGCGACGAGCAAGGCGACGTTCACCTGAACTCCGCGGTCGGGATCCACGCCGGCGGCGAGCCCGACGGGGAACCATCGTGAGGCGACGATTGCAGTCAGCGCGGTGATCACGACGGCGACCCCGCCCGTGACGAGATGTGGTCGCAACGCCGCGGCGACGAGCTCGCGTCGCGTCATACCCAGCGCTCGAAGGGTGGGTGCGTCAACTGCGATGGTGGCTGCTGATCGGGCGAGTGCTTGGCCGACGAAGGCCACACCGGCGAGGATCACGATTGCACCCAGCAATCTCAGCATCGCCGCCTCGACGTCGGTCGTGGCAGTCACGCGCCGTGCGGTGACGTGAAAGTCGAGGACCGGTACCTCCGGAGCGACGTCGGTGCTGGCATCGCGACGCAACGCGCCGATGTCGGTGGAGGGGTGACGCAGCTGGATCACGGCGTTCTCGGCGATGTATGCCGTACCTCCGTACTTCGTCACGAAGGCCGGTGAGAGAAAGGCGTTGCCGGTGAACACGTAGGTGAGTGCCGAGTGGACAATGCCGACAACGTGCAGCGTGAGATGCGGGCCCGATGCCGGCTGGCCGAACGCGCCGTCCTGTGTCATGGGGGTGAAGGCGAGCGTGTCGCCGACCTCTAACGGTGATCCGTCGGCATGGTGTCCGTCGTCGGTCACGATGATCTCGTCGGCCGCCTGCGGATCGAACATCCTGCCGGCGACGACGATGGGCCGGTCGACCTGCTGCAGCCACGCTCCGTCCATCGGCACGAAGAGCACACCTTCCTCTTCGCCCTCCACGTTTCCGAACGCAAGGCCCCAGCGAACCAGTTGCTTCACCTCGGGTCGCTGCGTCAGCTTGCTCCAGTCGGCCGTGACGAGATCAGCCTGCGTGGCGAACACGACGGCGTCGCTGGCGTTCGTGCGCGCTTGCAGACGGCTCAACGCCGACTCGGTCCGTCGGGCGCCGTCCAAGGCGGCCGTGGCCAGGCCGATGGTGAGACCGGCCAGGACACCGAGAATCACGAGCGATGCCGCACGCGCTCTGAGATCGCTCCCGCTCCACAACGTGCCTGCAGAGGTCGCGCTCATGGGTCCATCATGATTCGCCGCGCTCGCACCAGCAATGGTGATGGTGCACCGCTCGAAGTAGTGCCAGCTACACCTGCTGCCTCTCCTGCCTGCTGTCAGAGATCGAGCTTGGCGGCGAGGCCGATGCGTTGCGGCTTACCGGTGGCACCTTTCGGGATCTCCGCGACGAACACGATGCGCTTGGGCACCTTGAACGCGGCGAGTTGCTCGCTGAGGTAGGCGCGGAGGTCGCGTTCGCTGACTTCGTGTCCCTCGGCGAGGACGACCGCGGCGCCGACCTCTTCGCCCAGCTTTTCGTGAGGGATGGCGAACGTGATCGCCTCGGCGACAGCCGGATGGCGCAAGAGCACCTCGTCGACTTCGACCGGTGAGATCTTCTCGCCACCGCGGTTGATCTGCTCCTTCAACCGACCGGTGAGAAAGAGGTAGCCTTCATCGTCGAGCAATCCCTCGTCGCCGGTGCGGAACCAACCATCGGTGTACGCGGCTTCATTGGCGGTCGGGTTGTTCTCGTAACCGTCGACGATGGTGCGCCCCTTGATGGCCACCTCGCCGCGCTCACCGGGAGCCAGCACCTTGTTCTGGGAGTCGAGGATCGCCACCTCGATACCGGTGGCGATGCCGACCGAACCGGGTTTGGTCGCCGCGGGCGGGAGCGGGTTGCAGGTCATCTGATGTGATGCCTCGGTCATTCCGTAGGCCTCGACCACGGGGACGTCGAACAGAGCCTGCAGGCCCTCCAGCACCGGACCCGGCAGCGCAGCGGACGACGAGCGGACGAACCGCAATGTGGTCGGCCGCGGCTCCGGGGCCCGGGCCAACAACATCTGGTGCATCGTCGGCACGGCGCTGTAGTACGTGGGATGGAGCGTGTCGACCCAGCGGTGGAACCTGAAGGCGTCGAATCCCGGTGTGCAGACGACCGATCCACCGGCCGACAACGGCGCCAGCAACCCGGCCATGATTCCGTGGATGTGGAACAGCGGCATCACGTTGAGGGAGCGGTCGGCCGAAGTGAGCTGCAGGGCAGAGGCGATGTTGCGCGCCGACCAAGCAAGGTTGCGTTGGCGCAGCGGCACGATCTTCGGTCGCGAAGTCGTTCCCGAGGTGTGCAGGACCAACGCTTGGTCGTCGGCTGCCGGGCGGTCGGTCGACGACGTCGACGCCTGTGAAGCGGTGATGAGGTCGATCGACAGGCCC
>DATAJN010000676.1:0-2284 GCA_036262105.1 Ilumatobacteraceae bacterium | reverse complement strand
GTCGACGCGCCGGTGATGCTGCATGACGCCGACCGCATGCTGTGGGATGTGGTGTGGCCAGATGCCGAGCCCGACCTGTCGATCACGCCGGGCGAAGTGCTCGGAGTTGCCGATCATGAGCTGGCGGTGTTGCACACGCCTGGCCACTCGCCAGGATGTTGCTGCTTCCACGATGTCGCCTCGGGTGTGGTGTTCAGCGGAGACACGCTCTTCTGCGGCGGTCCTGGTGCTACCGGTCGCAGTTACAGCGACGAGACCACGATCCTGCGCTCGATCCGTGACGTGTTGCTGACGCTGCCGAACGAGACGATCGTTCATACCGGGCACGGCGACAGCACCACCATCGGAGCCGAGCGTGAGGGTGTGCTGGCGAGAGCCGCCGAGCTCGGCGTGTGACGAGTTCGGCCAGGGCTCCGACAGCCTGCTTGGGCGCAGAAACGGAAGTGGCACTTCCAGAATCGCGCCCATGCGAGTCAATCGCGCGGCGATCGGGAAGCACACCCTCCGAACGCGAAGAGGGAGGCGCTTCGACAGCACCTCCCTCTTCCTATGAACTGTTCAGACCGAACATCTCATCATTTGCACCGACGGGACCAGCTTCGGCGAGATGTTCAGCGGAGGTTGGCGGGGATTCGCCAGACGGTCCAGTCCGAAGGCCGTTAGCGGCCAACCACCTCCAGAGTCCCAAGAACTTGACCTGTCATCGTGTGGACCACCTCCTCTCTCTGGTAGCGACAATTCAAACATTCGCTGTTTCTGTTGGCAAGTCAGTTCCGAGCGGGGCGACGACGGTGGAGGTAGGCCTGCGCCAACTCCTTCAGCCGGTCGCGCCCGAAGCTCGGATCGTGGCCGGCGTGCACGACCTCGACGGGAAGGCCGAGCAGGCGTTCCATGGTGGCGCAGTAGTCGGGGATCGAGGATTCGGCCAACTCGTCGAGCAGCGGACCGTCGTAGATCGCGTCGCCGGAGAACAACGTGCCGGTGCGCTCCTCCCACAACCCGATCGATCCTGGTGAGTGGCCGGGAAGGTGGAGCACCTCGAAGCAGCGGTCACCGAGGTCGATCTCGTCACCCTCTTCGATGTGCCGAACCCGAGCAACAGCTTCTTGATGAAACGAATCGACGGCCATCCCTGCCGGCAGGGCCGTGACGAAGTAGGGCTCGTTCATCGGGTACCCGGCAGCCTCGAGTGCGTCGATGGCATCATCGCCCCAGGCTTCACGGGGAACGAGCGACGAGATCGGTGGGTCCAGCAGTAGTGCCGCCTCGCGAGGGTGCACCACCACATCGTCGAACTCGTGGTGCCCGCCGATGTGGTCGTCGTGGCCGTGAGTGGCTACCGCGGTGACGGTCTTGGCAACGAGCCCGGCCAGCTCGTCGGCGAGGCTCATCACGCCCATGCCAGTGTCGACGACCAGGTCGCGATCGCGGCCACGCACGTGCCAGATGTTGCAGCGCATCAGGGCGATGACGTGCGGCTCCCAGAGCAACGTGATCGAGTCGTCGATCCTGCTCCGCTCGAACCAGTGATCGACAATTGGCAAGGTGGTCATCAGCCCGGCGCCGCCTTTGGCTTTCTCGACTTGGGTCTGTCGGGGGTTGCCTTCTTGGCCCGGCTGGGCGCGACGCGCATCGGCTCGCCCTCCATCTTCGGGTAGACCGGGGGCCACGGCGCATCGACCAACCCGGCGGCCTGATCACGATGCACCATTTCGAGGAACGGCTCGATCGGTTGCGGCGAATCGCTCATCGTTGCCCAGGCATCGCCGTGTTCGGCGACCCAGCTCGGCACCGTGGCGATGGTCATGTCATGTGGTCGCAACGTCGGCAGGATCTCCCACGGGAACGGAAATGAAACCGGAGCGTGATCCAGCGCACGCACCGACCACGGAGCGAACACCGTCTTGTGCGGGGCGTTCTGGTTGAAGTCGACGAAGATCCGAGCGCCGCGTTCTTCCTTCCACCAGGCCGCGGTGATCAGCGCAGGATGTCGTCGCTCGAGTTCCCGCGCTACCGCCACCGCCGCGCTACGAACAGCGACGCTGTCGTGGGTAGGGAGCAGCCGCACGTACACGTGCAGCCCGCGGTTGCCCGATGTCTTGATGAAGCCGGTGACGCCGATGTCGTCGAGCAGTTCCTTGGTGGCCGCGGCCGCCTGCTGCGCCATTGGGTACGTGGTGCCGGGGCCGGGATCGAGATCGATGCGCAGTTCGTCGCAGTGCTCCAGATCGGAAGCACGGACGGGCCAGGAGTGAAAGCCGAGGCACCCGAGGTTGACAGCCCA
>DATAJN010000675.1:0-6890 GCA_036262105.1 Ilumatobacteraceae bacterium | reverse complement strand
TATGGGCTGCATGCCGACGAGTTGTGCGTGACCGAACTGGCCGAGGTGATCTGGGCGGTGCAGATGTCGACGGTCGAGTTCCACCCGTGGAACTCGCGGAGGGCCGACACGGAGAAGCCCGACGAGTGGCGAATCGACCTCGACCCGATGCCCGATTGTCCATTCGAGACGATCCGCCGCGTTGCCAACGTGGCTCACGAAGTACTCGACGAGTTGGGCGCCACCGGTTGGCCGAAGACGTCGGGTGGCCGCGGCCTCCACATCTACGTCCGCATCGCGCCAAACCACGGATTCACCGAGGTGCGCCGTGCCGCGTTGGCGTTTGCACGCGAGGTCGAGCGGCGGGCGCCACGTGACGTCACCACCACTTGGTGGCGAAAGGATCGCGACCCTGCCGCGGTTTTCGTGGACTACAACCAGAACGCCCGAGACCACACCATGGCTGCGGCGTACTCCGTGCGCGGCTTTCCCGACGGGCGCGTCTCGACGCCGATTGCATGGGCCGAGATAGCCGATGTCGACCCGGCCGACCTCACCATCGCGACCGTTCCCCGCCGATTCGCCGAACTCGGCGACCTGCACGCGGACATCGACCGCGCAGTGTTCCCGATCGACGTGTTGCTGGACTGGGCCGAGCGAGACGAACGCACCGGCGCCGCTGATCCCGGCATCCCAGAGACCGCCGGCGACTGACCGTCGAAGTGAGCTCGCCGATCCGACCTGCATGGGCGCGAACACCGAAGCGACAGTTCGAGAATCCCGCCCATAGAGCATTTTCAACCGGATCTGGGCGCCATGGTTCGAACCGCGCTGGTCCGATCGGCGGTCGTCACGCTCGTTGTCTTCAGCCGATGCTGCGGCGGCAGTCCAACAGGTAGGAAGCGCTCCGTATCAGATGGCTGACTTCGACGAGCCGCTCTGCAGCCAATTCGTCGCTCGTCAGGACCGAGTCGTGCCACAGCCGATCGATCTCGTTTCTCACCCTCGCCACGGCCTCCGTCGCCTTCGCGATCGTGCCCTCCTGACCTGCGCAAGCACCCGTCATCTCGTGTCTCGTCTCCATGTGGATGAGGAGTCACCGAGGTCCGGAGCAACACCGTATGTGGCGGCCCCGCGGCGCGCCGTAGGGGACTATACACGTGTGGAGGCCCAAGACCTAGGAATATCTCAGAGATCGTTGCCGGCGTACGAGAGGTTGAAGCTCTTGTTGGTCAGGGGGAAGTCGGGCACGATCGTGTCGCCGGCCAACGCCACTGGCAGAGCGGGCCAATTGAAGAACGACGGGTCGACGATCTTGACGCGCGACAACGAACCGTCGCCGCCAACTTCGACGCGATGAGCGATCGTGCCACGCCATCCCTCGACAAGACCTGTGCCGCTGCCCACCTGCCCGCGAGCGACGATCGGTGACCGGTACACACCCGGCTGAAGAACACCGAGGAGCTCGTTGATGATCATGGTCGAGCTGTCGATCTCGGCAACACGAATCTGGAATCGACTCATCACGTCACCGCTCGTCAGAACCGGCACAGTGAGGTTTCGGTACACCTCAGCGAACGGGTGGTCGCGGCGCGCGTCGATGTCCATGCTCGAGGCGCGTGCGACGTAGCCGAGCGTGCCGATCTGCGCGGCGTCGTCGTTGGAGAGCATTGAGGTACCCGTGAAGCGGTCGACGAGCGTGGTGTTGGCCAACATGATCTCCACGACCTCGTGGATGTCGTCGCGGATCGCTGCGATCGCCGAGGCGTCGGGCAGCCAATCGGCACGCGTACCACCCGGCACCACACCGCCTCGCAGCAAGCGATGACCAGTGATCCGTGCGTTGATTCGCAACAACTGCTCGCGCAAACGCATCGTGTGCGCGTGGGCGATCCCGAAGGCGACGTCGTTGCCCATCGCGCCGATGTCGGTGACGTGGTTGTAGAGCCGTTCCAGTTCGAGAAGCAGTGCGCGGAGCGCTTGCGCCTCGGGTGGGGGACTGCACTCCACAGCCTCCTCGATGGCGAGGCAATACGCCAAGTTGTGGCCGACAGCGGTGTCGCCCGATATTCGTTCGGCGAGCTCGACACCTGCATCGAGCGTGCGGCCCTGGAAGAGTCGCTCGATGCCCTTGTGGACGAACCACAAACGAGCTTTCATGTTGAGGATGGTCTCGCCGACCACCGAGAACCGGAAGTGACCGGGCTCGATGACGCCGGCGTGCACCGGACCGACCGGGATCTCGTACACGCCCGGACCCTCGACCGACAGGAACGGATACGACTCGGTCTCGTCGTCGAAGGGCGGGGGAGGGCCGGCATCGTGGCGCATCGGATGCCAGCCCTGCGGCCAGTGTTGATGCAGTACGAGACGCGCCGGCTGGTGATGGCCAACGGGCGTGATGCCGAACAGATCGTGCATCTCTCGTTCGAAACGCCCCGCGGGGAACGACACGTCGGCAAGGCTCGGCAGCTCAGGCCGGTCGATCGGCAGGCGCAGGTGCAGCTCGACCCGGGTGTCGGGCGGCCCGGCGACGAGCAGGTACACGACCCGCATCGATTCGCTGCCGCCGTCGGGGCGGTCGTGATGAGCGGCCACGAGTGCCAAGCGGTGACCGCTCTCGATCAGTTCGAGGAAGTTGGCGCGCAAGTCGGATGGAGCGACGTCGACGGCGCGCCGCGTCCGATCCTGTGGGCCGTTCATCGCGCCAGCACCTCGGCCGCGGTGTGAAGCAACCGGGAGAACGGCCAGATCGTCACCCCGACTGCTGCTGCGATGACCAATCCACCCACAAGCGCGAGGCCGGCGGTGACGGAGCCGGCATGAGCAATCAGACTGGAGTCATCCGCGGAATGACCTCCGCCGGTCAGCATGTCGAGACCGTGCACCACGACGCTGCCGAAGATCACCAGTAGCAGAACGACTGCGATGGCGATCGCCCACACCAGGCGATCGGCGATACCGGAGCGCACGATGGCCAACTCGCTGGCGAAGATGCTGAACGGTGGCACGGCCAGCAGGGCCAGCCAGCTGAGGCCGAACATGGCACCGATGAAGGGTCTTCGGTGTAGCAAGCCGCGCACCCCGTCGATGCGCGTCGTGCCGGTCACGAAGAGGAGCTCGCCACTGCTGCAGAACGCCACCGACTTGGCCAGTCCATGGCCGATCAGATGAAGGAGCGCAGCGCTGATCGCCAATGGAGAGCCGATCGCGGCGGCCAGGGCGACCAAACCCATGTGCTCGACACTCGAGTAGGCGAGCAGCCGCTTGTAGTCGCGTTGGGTGGCCATCAACGAGGCTGCGGCGAGGAGTGAGAGCAGCGCGGCCACGATCAGCAGCGTGCGGACGAAGCCCGGGCCGAGTGTGATGTCGGCGAGGACCTTCAACCGCAGCAGGGCATACATCGACATGGCCGACAACACGCCCGCCATCAGGGCCGCTGCGGGTGCGGGGGCCTGGCTGTAGGCGTCGGGTATCCACGAGTGCACCGGTGCCAGACCTGCCTTCGTGCCGTAGCCGACGACCACGAACCCAATCGCCACGCGGAAGGCTCCGGGATCGAGGCCGTGCGCCTTGTCGACGAGGCTGCTCCAGCGAAGCGCAGACGACGCATCGATGCCGCTGTGGCGCGCGACGAAGTACACCAACACGGTGCCCAGAAGAGCAGTGGCGACGCCGACAGAGCCGAGCACGAGGTACTTCCACGAAGCCTCGACCGACGTGCGGTCGCGGCGGTGACCGACGAGCAGAACAGTGGCGATCGTCGTGGTCTCGATGGCGACCCACAGCACACCGAGGTTGTCGGCGACGACCACGACGAGCATGGCCGCGATCGTCAGCTGCATCAACACGCCGTAGAGCTTGGCGCGCCTCGAAGTTGTGGCTCCGTTGCCGAGCTCGGTGCGGATGTAGGCGACGCCGTACACCGCGCTGACTGAACCGACGACCCCGATGAAGATGATCATCAGGGCACTGAGCGCGTCGACTCGCAGCTGGCCTCCGAAGGCGTTGACCGGGCCTTCATCGAGGACGCGGACGGCCAGCACCATCCCGACTCCGCCGACCGACCAGCACGCCGCGGGAGCGCACCACGCCGTCGTGAGGTTCCACCCGAACGCAGCGATCAACGCGGCGACGGCGGCCGGGATGAACGGGAGGACAACGATCAGGGTGGACATCAGTCGCGCAGCGCTCGGAGCTGGTCGAGATCGGTGTCGCCGAACTTGTTGCGGATCCGGTTCGTGAGGACCTGAAGGATGAAGACGGCCAACAGCACGTCGCTGGCGACGCCGAGCTCGATCACCAGAGGAACGCCCGACGTGCCGAGGAACATCACCAGGGCGATTCCGTTGTCGATCATCAGAACACCCATCATCTGCAACACGGCCTTACGGCGAGTGACGATCATGAGCATGCCGATGAGCACGACCGAGACGCCCAGCGGGATGGCGCGCACCTGCGGTGCCGACGACAGGGCAACGACGTCGCGAGTGGCCGCATAGGCAACCAGCGTCAGCGCGGAAGCGGCGAGCAGCGACGCCGGCACGTTGATGATCGACTCGACCTCCCTGTGCTCGCTGCCCGCCAGTACAGCGCGACGGATGAGCGCCGGCAAGACGTAGGCGCGTAGAACGCAGACCAACACTGCGACAGCGACAAGCTCGGACTCGTGTTCGTAGAACCCGATCACGGCCGCCACCGCTGCGAGGGCCACGCCTTGAATGGCGATCATTCGGGTGACGGTGACCAGTCGTCGCAGCCACAGTGAGGCGAAGCTGATGACCAGCACCAAACCGGCAGCGAGATCGAGCAGTTGGACGAACGTGGTCTCGCTCATGCGCTGCTCATGCCAGGAAGAACGAGGCGGTGACCGCCAGGAAGGCTAGGACGAATGATGCGGCGAGCAGCTCTGGAACGCGGAACAGACGAACCTTTGCGGTGAACACCTCGACGACGGCGATCACGGACGCAAGCGCCAGGATCTTCACTGCGACTGCAGCGGCGGCGGCGAGCAGCTCCAGCGGCCGCGCCGTGGTGGCAATGCCCCAGGGTATGAAGAGGTTGCTGAGCAGACCGAGGAACACCACGAGACGCAGGTGGGCAGCGAGTTCGATGAGGGCGAGATCCGGTCCCGAGTACTCGAGGACCATTGCCTCGTGGATCATGGTCAGTTCGAGATGGGTGTTGGGGTTGTCGACCGGTATTCGGCCCGTTTCGGCGATCGTCACCACGGCGAGTGCGGCGAACGCCAGCAGGCTCTCGGGCGACGCTGCCGTCGCTGGGTGGGCAAGAGTTGTTGCGACGATGGCGCCCAGGTTCGACGATCCCGTCGACACGGAGAGGGCGAAGATGGCTACCAGAACGGTCGGCTCGGCAATTGCCGTGATCGTCATGCTGCGGCTTGCTCCCATGCCACCGAACGCCGTGCCTGTGTCGAGGCCGGCAAGCGACAAGAAGACAGTGCCGAGCAGGAGCAGGTAGACGACGGCGAACAAGTCACCGACCTGATCCAGCGCGGACTGCGTCGACAGGAACGGCACGATCCCGGCGACGAGAGCGGCAGACGCCAGCAGAACGAGCGGAGCGACCGAGAACACCCAGCCTGTGTTGTCCGACACCATGCGTTGCTTGCCGAGCAATTTGCGCAGGTCACGCCACGGCTGCAGGATCGGCGGACCGACTCGTCCTTCGAGCCGGGCACGGATCAGGCGCATGATGCCGATCAGCAGTGGCGCGGCGCCAACGGTCAGCACCACCTGCAACAGGGCGACGGCGGTACCGGTGAGGCTCATCGCGATGCGACCAGTACGACGATCAGTGTGACGAGCGAGAAGGTGAGGTAGCGGTGGATGCTGCCGTTCTGCACTCGTCTCGCCGCGTCGCCCCATTGCCGGACAAGGGCGAGCAGCGGCAGGTAGAGCCGCTGTTCGAACGCATCGCGTGTTTGCAGTCGGTAGCGGATGGCCTGGACGTAGTGGCGAGATTCGGTGCGATGGTCGACGTCGACGTCGACCTCCGGGTGTAGCACGTCGTCGAACACGCGCTGCAGAGGTTCGGCAAACGATGTCGCCGTGTACTCCATGCGCGATGTCTGCACGGTGCGCCCGCACCCCCACGCCGGGATGTCGCGGACCGTGCGTCGAACCCGGCCGCGGCGAACGACGGCTAGGGCGACGACCATCATCACCGCCAGTCCGCCGGCCAGAAGAAGCGGTGACAGCCCCGCCTCGATCCCCGACAGCTGCAGGTACACACCGTTGGTGTGAATCGGCCGGACGCTGGCGAGGCCGCGGACCACGTCGGTGGCTCGTTGCAACGGATCGGCCAGCATGGTCGGCGCCAGCGCCAACGCGATGCACGCGGTGGCGAGCGCTATCAGGCCGAACTGCATCGTACGCGGGGACTCGCGGGCCTGATCTGCCTCGATCGTGCGCGGCATTGCCAGGAAGGCCGTGCCGAACGCCTTCACGAACGTCGCCGCAGCCAGACCACCGACGAGGGCCACGACCGCCACTGCGACGGGCATGGCCACGGCGACGGCCACCGCCTTCGACGGCAGGCTGTGGACGAGCGACTGCAGGAGGAGCCACTCGCTGACAAAGCCGTTCAGTGGTGGAAGAGCGGCGATCGCCAACGCCCCGATGGCGAACGTGGCGGCAGTGATCGGCATCCGTTTGGCAAGACCGCCGAGGCTGTCGAGATCGCGGCTCCCGGTTGCCGACTGGATCGAGCCGGCGCCGAGGAACAGCAGGCCCTTGAACGCGGCGTGGTTGATCACGTGCAGCAACGCGGCGGCCAGCGCCACGGCTCCGAGTTGGCGGTTGCCCGTCGACGCGAACAGCCCGGCCGCGCCGATGCCGACGAAGATGAGTCCGACGTTCTCGGTGGTCGAGTAGGCGAGCAAGCGCTTC
>DATAJN010000674.1:0-5285 GCA_036262105.1 Ilumatobacteraceae bacterium | reverse complement strand
TCGTCGCCTCCGGTTGTGAGATACACGATCGACGCCGGCGGCACGCCGAACCTTCTCCGGCAAGCTTTGGTCTGCGTGACCGACACGCTCCGCGCTTCTATGTGCTCACACAAATGCCGACCCACACAGATCGCCCGGATGCGTGGTCGGCTCGGGTGCTAGCCACCGTCGCGGCTTCTGCGAAAGTCGGGCATGCGTTCGCGTCGCGGTGAGAGGGGTGCTGATGCGTGACGTTGACGAGGGTCTGTCGGCGTTCGGGACGATCGTCACGGGCGCGCGCAGCGGGCGCGTACCGGCGGCGTTCGCGCCCGTCGTGGCGTCAGCGCGCACCTGTTTCCGAGAGTTAGGCGTTGGTTCGCTCTACCTGTACGGGTCGGTTGCGACCGGGGCCGCGCGGCCATCGACATCGGACGTCGACATGCTCACTGTCGATGTCCCCAGACTCGAAGCCGACGCAATCGGACGCGAATTGTCGGCAACGTTCGCTGGCGTCTGTCGTGCCGTGGAGGTTGCGGCGGCCCAACCCGACGACTATCTCGGTGACGACGACGAGGCATATGGAAACCGCGTCTTTCTGCGTCACTATTGCGTCCATCTCGAGGGACCAAATGGCCAGGCCTCGCTGCCCAACTTTGCGGGCGATGCACGCGCCGCGCGCGGGTTCAACGGAGACATCGCTCTGCATGCTCAGCGCTGGGCTGCGGAGCTGTCCCGAGGCGCGCACGCGAGCGTTCTCGGACGACGAGTCGCGCGCAAGACATTGCTAGCCGTGGCAGGTCTCGTCAGCGTTCACGACAGCTGTTGGACGACCGACCGCGCCACGGCCGCGCGACGTTGGTCGAACCTCGACCCTCCAAACGCCGATGCTCTCGCCACCTTGTTGCGCTGGGCCGACGGTGAGGTTGTTCCGACTTCGGGGGCGGTGCGAGAGGCGATCGACGGGATCGTCTCGATCATCGTCGACTCTTTCGCGAGCACGATCGGACTCTGGTCATGACGATCGACGCTGGGGCGCCATCATCGCGCTCCGGCGCACAGAGGGACAACAGGCGCTCGAGGCGCGTGGTATGGGGCATCCGACTGAAGGCGTATCGTGACCGCGATACTCGGTTGCCGCCCGCGTATCAAGTGGGTGCCTGTTTCGGGAGTTTCGGTGGTGTCTTTCGCACGATGGCGTCGTGGGGCGCCGGAAGCGACTTGTGACCGTTGAGGATGACTGGGCTGAGGGGCTTGTTCGTCGGGCCCTGCCATGGCGGCGGGGGGATCGGCGCGGGTCGGGGTGAAGGCGGCCTGGGTTGGGTGATGCGGGTTCCGAAGCCCGGAGGTTTGCGTCGTCGAAGCGAGGCGCCCACGAAACCGGCGAGCGATGGCGCGTTGTCGACACGGGGAACGCCGAACTTCGCCAGACCGAAGAGATCGATGATCGTCTTCGGGATACTTGCGTTGGAATGCCACGTGTTGTCGATCGCTTTGCGTACGTTGCCGCCGAAAAGAATGAGAGGCAGGCGCGAGCCGCCGATCACTGCAAACCCCTTTGGGTGCAAGATGTCGGGCACCGTCTCGACGACGGGCGTCACGACGTGATCGGCGTAGCCGCCCCAGTCGTCGTACGCGAGGAAGAACGTGGTCGTGGACCACAGCCCGGCCTGTACGACGGCATCGATCCTGCGCCACAGGAGATCGTGAGCCCGTGACAAGTAGTCGGGATCCGAGCCGTTGAACGGTGGGTGCTCGTCGGCGCCTGCGGGCCCCCATGCGTACGTCAACTGGGGGAGGTCTCCCGCCTCGACAAGACGGATGAACGCATCGTCGGTCGCCGATCGTGTCGGATGGATACGCGCGGCGCGGGCCGGGGTGGCGAGCTCGTCGTAGAACTTCATCGGATAGCCGTCACCATCGGGAACCGCGGCCCATGTCAGCCCGCCGCGCTCAGCGTGAACGAAGATCGACGGCATGTCCCAGGTCGGCCCACCCGGGCCAAAGGGCGGATTCTTCAGCGTCGGGGTCTGACCGCCGATCGTCATCAAGTGACCAGAGGTCGAGTTCGAACCAATCCCGAAATGGTGGTCGCAGAACGTGAAGTTCTTGGCGAGCCAGGCGTGCAGAGGTTGGACCCGATCGTTGAGGAGTTGCGTGCGAACCGCCGGATAGTCCCCGACCCGGAAATGAACCCAGGCGTTTCGGTCGTGAGGTTGGTCATAGTCGGGTGCTACCTCCAACACCTGCCCGAGCGGATATTCGACAACGTCCGCGCCGAAGGAAGCCAACGAACGGAACGAAAAGTCAGGTGTCTTGTTCTCCATCAAGAACACCACGACCTGTTGGGGCGATCCGGCTCGAACCATGGTGAGACATCTCCTCGACTACGCCAGCAGATCCACAGCGTGCCACGGAGCAGAACCCGATTCGGGAGGATTCGCCGTCACGACATCTCCAGTTCACGTGGCACCGTTGCCGATCGGCGAAGCCAGGCCGCCAGCAGGGCCGTGCGCTGACGCGCGGCCGATGTCGCACCGCCCTCCCCGACAGCCTGATGATCAACCCGGGTCAGGGCGGCGGCTGCGCAGTGACGACGCGGTCGCGACCCAACACCTTCGCACGATACAACGCCAAGTCGGCGCGGGCGATCAACGCCGCCGGGTCGTCAGATGGTTCTGCCCAGGTGGCAACACCGACGCTGATCGTAAGAGGTGTCGGACTCTGAGCGCTTCGCACCGCGGCGGTCAGCCGTTCTCCGAATGCCGCAGCCTCGACTCCGCCAGCCTCGGGAAACAGTACAGCGAACTCGTCGCCGCCAATCCGTCCGACGGAGTCAGTCGCACGCACTGTCGTCAGGATGGAAACAGCGACGCCTCGGAGCGCCTCATCTCCAGCTTGATGGCCAAGAGTGTCGTTGATGTTCTTGAACCGGTCCACGTCGACGATGAGAATGCTGACCGGGCGGCGATACCGCCGGGAGCGTTCGCACTCGCCGTCGACGCGATCCAGGAACGCGCCGCGGTTGAGGCAGCCGGTGAGCCCGTCGTGGGTTGCGATGACTGTCATTTCCCGCTCGCCCGACTCAAAGGTGTGGCGGTTGGTCGCGGCTGCGACGATAAGGGCGTTGACGCAAGCGACGAAACCGAACCGGTACCAGGCGGTCCCGGTCCAGTCGCGACCGATCACCATCAGCCCCAGCACGGATGCCTGCGCCACGGTTACAATCCAGCGCACGATCAGCAGCGGATAGGCGATCCCCGCATAGACGACGGGCAGCACCAGAAGCCACAACAGTTCGCTGTAGATCCCACCATCGAGTGCCGCAGCTGCGATGACAAAGCCCAGGCTCGACGCCGACCAGATGAGCAGGAATGTCAGCTGCCGACTCGTCCCCACCACCTTGTGGCCGATCAGCACAACGGCGCCGCTGAGCGCGACCGCTCCGGCCACCAAGGCGTACAGCAAGTGCCGGTGAGGTCGTTGACGTGTCGAGACCAAGTAGAGAAGCGATGTCGCGCCGATCAGTACCGTGAGCACCGCTCCAAAGTCGACATGGGCGCGCCAATAGGCGCGACGGGCCGGACCGTCTTCAAACTCCAGTCCGGACCTCGCGCCCGGTGTCGAGTGCACCCTCATGGAGAAGCGCTCGCCACCCGAACCAAACGCGTGGACACGTCCGCTGTGTCCTACGGACTTGGGCATCGAATCAACCGTAAACCCGCCGTCACACCACGACCAGGGTCTTTCGGCACCTCAACACCGACCCAGGACTGGCTCGATCGGCTCGCTGCGCTCCGAGCGGATCCGTGGGTCGACGCGGTGACGATGGGGTGTCGAACAATGAGTGGTCCCACAACGCTCACGTTGAAGGGCGCTCGGTATCGCCGCTGAAGAAATTCACTCGGGTGCCCCATTCCGCTCGACCGCGTTGGGCTACCGACTCATCCCTAGTGCCGGCCGGAAGGCGTTACCGAGGGTCGTCGATGCTGCCGACACCACGCGAGCCACCATCTCAGGTCTCCCTCATTACTTCGCCTGATTGTCTACCCGCGCTCCACTGCCCTGATGTGCCGAATCGCCGGTTGGATGGCGCATCTCTTTGGGTCGCTGCTATCACGCTGAGCGTCGGTTGAACTGATCAGACCAGCGCTGTCGATCGGCACGAATAGGTTGAGCCCGGCGACCACGGTCTGGGGGAGCATCAGGTACTGATACCGTGCTGCGATGTATCGGTTGGGTGAGCGATGAAGGCTGCAGTCTGTGAACGCTACGGGCCGCCGGAGGTCGTGCAGATCAGGGAGGTGCCGAAGCCAGTCCCGGCGGACGGTGAGGTGCTGGTCCAAGCCTTTGCCACGACGGTCAATTCTGGCGACACCCGCGTCAGGGCGCTGCGCGTCCCAACTGGACTGAAGCTGCTGATGCGTTTGAAACTCGGTGTCACCAAACCAAAGCAGTCCATTCTCGGCTTCGAGCTTGCCGGGCGGGTCGAGGCGGTTGGCAGCGCTGTCACGCTCTTCCAGGCGGGCGACCGGGTGATCGTCTCGCGCGGGTTCGACTTCGGCTGCCACGCCGAATACGTGACCGTGGCCGAACAGGGAGCAATCGCCAAGATCCCCGAGAACCTGAGCTATCAGGATGCCGTGGCTCTCTGTTTCGGCGGCACGACGTCTCTCACCTTCTTCCGGCTGGGCAAGCTCACCGCTGGAGAAGCGGTGCTGATCAACGGCGCCTCCGGTGCGGTCGGCACCATGGCCGTGCAACTCGCCAAGCATCTCGGCGCCGAGGTGACCGGCGTGTGCAGCGGCGCCAACGCGGAACTGGTCAGAGGCCTCGGGGCCGACCACGTCATCGATTACACAACGGATGATTTCACGCGCAGCGGGCAGCGTTACGACGTGATCATGGACAATCACGGTAACGCGCCCTACGCGCGGGTCAAGGGCTCACTCAAACCGGGCGGCCGGTTCCTGATGGTCATCGGCAATCTCTGGCAAATGCTCGCGGCGTCGTGGCAGAAGGCCACGATCAGCGCCAGCACCAACGATTCCTCGCTGACCGCCGATGGCTACCGAACCCTCATGTCGCTGGCCGAGCAGGGAGTGTTGAAGCCGGTGATCGATTCGGTCCTTCCATTCGCGCAGATCGTCGAAGCGCATCGCCGCGTCGACAGTGGCCACAAGGTCGGAAGTGTTGTGCTCACGTTCGGGCAGGACGACTGAACCACAGGCCCTATCGACCGCTCTCGATCGACCCCGTCCGGCACTTCATGGCCACCGAAATGCTCGCCCACGGCGTCGCCATGGTCA
>DATAJN010000673.1:0-6096 GCA_036262105.1 Ilumatobacteraceae bacterium | reverse complement strand
CATCCACTCGACCCGGCCCGTCTCATGGACACCCGCCCGGGAATGGCCACCATTGACACGCAATTCGTCGGTGCCGGCCTCCTGCCGTCGGGCACGGTCAGCGAGCTCACTGTCGCTGGTCGAGGCGGCGTGCCGGCCAATGCCGGGACCGTCGTGCTCAACGTGACGGTTACCGGCTCGATGGTTGCTGGATTCATCACGGTCTACCCATGCGGCATTGCCACGCCGCTGGCGTCCAACCTCAACTACGGCATTGGTACGACGGTCGCAATCGCAGCTGTTGTCCAGGTCGGAAGCAGCGGCAAAGTCTGTCTGTTCAATTCGGGGGCGACTCACCTCGTCGTCGACGTGAACGGCTACCTGCCCGTCTAAATCGCCGGGGGACGGCGGCCTGGTCGCCGTCGGACTCAGCTCGGCCCCTAGTGTCTTGCATGTGACACTCGAGGTTCAGCAGAGTCTGGCGGCGCGCCGGTGACCGGTCCCGTATGACGGTACCGGTCGGCGTGGTCGTCGATTTCGCTGGGTCCTCGTTCGAGGCGGTGCTGCAGCAGCCGTTGTTGGCGGCAAGTCCCCACACACGGGTCGCGGTTGCGATCCCGGCGTGGTTCACCATGGCTGATCGTCATCAGCTGCTCACACACCTCGACCCTGATGGTGTTCGAACGGTGGGGCTGGTGTCGTCGTCGCTCGCCGTGGCATTCAGCCGATACGCGGGCCGCAGCCGACGATCGAGATCCCCGGTTCTGATACTCGACGTTCGGGTCGGTTGGTCGGCGGGACTCATACACTTCACAGCGGATGGACCGACGGAGGTCGCCGCGTGGGGTGTGGCACCACACGATGTCGCCGGCCGCTTCGACGACGATGCCGTTTGCGCATGGTTCGTCGACCACCTGTTCTCCGCGGCCTCGGCCGTACCCGGCACGCGGTCGATCCGCACCGTTCTGGTGATCGATGATGTCGGCGAGCGCACTGATCTGGTCCGTCATGCCGTGAGGCGTTGTGCTCACCCGCTGGCGCAGTCCTCGGTCAACAGCGCCAAGGTCAAGGAAGTGTTTTCCGGAGGATCAAAGCTGTTCGCTCGCCCCGATGGCATGCCGCACTCGGTCGGCGCGTTGGCCAACGCCTTGACCGTGAGAGCCGACGGCGATCCAGAACGGCTGGCGATGTGCGTGGTGGCTGCTGAACACGCCCAGTTCCCGTCGACAACCCGCCAACTGTTCGAACTCGGGCCCGATGACGGCGCGCCGCTCCATTTCGACATCTACGAACAACATCGTCATGCCCCAGACCAAGACACCGTCGATCACCGGCTGGTCGTACGTGCTCACCTGGTACGCGAGCGGGGTTACGACCAGAACATGATGGTCACGTTCGAGCTCGGCTCCAACGGTGTGTTGTCGGTCGGGCCGGCAAATGCCTGGAACCTCGATTGGCAGCCGGGTTCGTTGGATCTGGAAAGCCGGCGATGATCACTCGAGCCGGCAGGCCACACGTGGCAGCGCTGCAAGAGAATCGCTGGCGTCCTTCAGCAACCCGTCGAAGTTGGCGGCGTTGTCCTGAGGGCAGAAGTCTTCCGGCCGGGTTCCGTTCGGGCTCATGTATTCCACCTGGAACACCGCTCTGTTCTGGTCGATGAAGGCCGCGTAGCCGGCGCACTCGTCGAAGGTGTTGCACTCCTCGTTGAGGGCCCAATCGGTGAACTCGGACATCGCTCGTTCGAAGCCACCGTCGGGCGTTGCGCCGTTCTTGAGACCGATGGACAGACCGCGAACGTGTGCGGCATCGGCAACGGCTCGATTGAAGGCCAACTGATCGGCCATGGTCAGCGGGAATCCGGTGGTGTAGCCGTTGTAGGTGTCGTCGAGGTCGGGCTCGACCCCGTCGCAGCCCTTCGACACGGCAAGATCGAGTCGTGCTGTGAGAATCGGTAGCAGGGTGTCGATCTGGCGCACATCGACGAAGCGCTCGTCGGGATAGCCCTCCACACCGGCACCGAGCACCGCTTCCGGATAGAGCGCAGCATCGGGGCGGTAGCTCTCCCATGCGCCGGTCTCCATGTAGCAGATGACGGTGATTCCCTTGGCGTGCAACCGATCGATCATTGCGGCGTCGTTGGCGAACAGGTCGATGTCGTACATCTTCTGCGGGTTGTCGACGTTGTCGAGAACGGTCTCGTTGATCGTGCCGCCTCCGAGCTGCCATTGCCAGCTCGTGCCCGGGGTGAGCTGCACCCGCGAGGCCCATGAGGGTCGGGGAGTCGTGCCGCCCGATGCGCTCGTGGCCGGACCGATGGAATGAGCAGTGACCGGAGTGCTGGACGTAGTGGTGGATGACCCAGCCGACGGATCGGTGGTCGGCTCGGTCGTTGGAGCGGCAGAGCCCGCTACTGATGCGTCTGCTGACGGCGTGGCGGCCGGCGACGAAGAGCATCCGACCAAGGAGAGGTACAGGCAACCGACAGCTGCCAACCTGCTTGCGCTGCAGGCGGTCACCGCCACCGAGCTAGCCCGCTTCTGAGATGTCGAGCACGTCAACCTCGCTCGAGTCGCGCGAATCGAGGGCGGCTTTGAGTTCGGCACGATCGCCGATTCCAAGCTTCCTGTAGGCGCGCGTGAGATGGCTCTCGACGGTCTTCAAATTGATGAACAGCGAGGTGGCGATGGCTCCGTTGGTGTGCCCGTCGGCGGCCAGCTTGACGACTCTCAGCTCGGCCGGAGTCAGCGACTTCAGCCCAGAGGTCTGCAGTCGCCGGGGCCGAGCGCCGCAAGCGAGTAGCCCGCGTCCGGCCACGCCGGCCAGGCGGGTGACGCCGAGTCGGGTGGCGTGGTCCGCTCCGTCGCGGAAAGCCGTGCGTGCAGCGGCAGCATCACCGGCGTAGTGCCTGGCGAATCCGAGGTCGATGAGCAGGTTGCATCGCAGCAACTCGGCCTGGGTGCCGGCGACCAGCCCAACTGCTTCGTTGAGCAACTCGACTTGGGCGTTGGCAGGCTGGAAACGGGCGACGCAAGCGAGTGCTTCGGCGACGGTGACGGGAGAACCGAACGCCCGCGCCAACTGCAGGTTCTCGCCGGCCACGGCCGCCCCTTCCTTCTTCTTGCCGAGGCTGCCGAGTGCTGTCGATCGCCCGGCGCGCCATGGCGCGAAGGAGGGGTTCCGCACGCAGGCATGCTCGGCCGCCGAGCGAAGTCTTTCGAAGGTTGTCAGTGCACTCGACGGGTCGCCTTCGAGCAGCTGAACCCGCGCCGTGGTCTCGGCGAGGATCATTCCCGTCGATGCGCCGAGTTCGGCGAGCCCTGGGGTGAGCGTCGTGGGAGGCACGGTGATCGCGATCGGGTCGTGGCAGCCGCGCTCGCGCAATGCGGCGAAGAATCGTGCCTGCATCGCCGCGCATTGAGCGATGATGTCGTCCTTCTCGACGGATATGGCCAGGAGGGCCTGCTCGGCGGCGAGGACCCGACCTTGCATGGCCAGCGACTCGGCGAGCACGAGCGTGTAGACGGCGCCATCGCGCCGCCGACCGGCAAGTTGGGCCTCGTTGATTGCCGACCTGATCAAGGGATCGGCGGTCGGAAATGCGCCGACTCTCACGAGGGCGGCGAGGGACGCGGCGATCACCGCCGTCTGGACGAGACCACCGCCGCGTAGGAGGTCGGGCGTGAGCTTTGCACGCATCGTGTCGATCAGTTGCTCGTGCGTGCACTCCAGGCGAGCCGCGGAACGCAATGCCTGTTGGGCGGCGAGGAGAAGCGCTGCAGGAGAGGAAGCAAGGTCACCATCGACGTCGACGGTCGCCTCGTGCTCAACCCGGATGGGACCGGGAAGCAGGACGCTTTCGGCCAGTTGCAGTCGGAGGGCCAACAATGGATGCTGCTCGACGAGTTGGCCGCGCGCCGGTTGCACCATTTCGAGAATTGCTGTGCACGCCGTGTGGTCTCGCTGATGGTCCAGGAGATCAAGAGCTGTGTCGGCGAGTGCGACGGGATCCAATCCGAGCCGCGCCGCCCGGCCGAGGTGATCGACGGCCGTCGGACGGCCGAGGCGGCCATCGACTTGGGCGCGGAACCGGACAACTTCGGCGTGAAGCGGGTTCTCGGGGGCCTCGCGATCGGCCCGCTCCAACAGTTGAGCGGCGCGCCGCACGTCCCCCGACTCGAGGTCCATGCGGGCGGATTCGACGAGCACCGATGTCGTCCACTCGTCGCCGCTCGGTTCGCTCTCCAGCAGGTGGCCGGCGATGATGCCTGACTCGGCGCCCAGACCAGCCAGCAGCTTGGCGGCGCGCGTGTGCAATCGCGCCCGGAGCGCCGGCTTGATGGAGGCGTACACGCTGCGCCGCTCGAACGTGTGGACGAAATCGAGTGGGCGCCCCCAGCCGAGGAGACCGACATCAGCCAGCACGTCGGCCAGCCGGCCGGCGTCGTCATTGTCGAGCTGGGAAACCGCTGCGGCAACGCGCAGGTCGCCCTCGCCGAGCACTGCTGCGGCCTCGAGGAGCTCGAGCGCGCCCGCCGGCAGCGTGGAGACCAGCGACATGACTGATCGAGCGACGACCGGCGAGGCCAGGGTTTCGATCTGATCCTCGGTGATGGCGACGCCACCGACTTCGTCGAGCGCGGTGAGCATTCGAGCGATCAGGAGCGGGTTCCCACCGGTGACATGGTGTGCTCTCGCGGCGATCTCAGGGGCGACATCTACTCCGAAGTGTTGGACGATCATTGCCGTCGTCGAGTCGATCCGGAGGGGGTGCATCACGAACCGTCGCGTCGACGCGTCGGACACGAGTGGGTCGGTGGCGGTCGCCCTTCCGGCTCGCCGGACGCGGGTTGTCATCACCAGGTGGACCGACGTGGTGGTGAGCCGCCGGGCGAGGAACTGCAACCACTCCGCCGACGCTGGGTCAGCCCACTGAACATCGTCGACGCCCAGCAGCACCTGCTCGTCTCCGGTCGACTCCAGAAGGAGCAAGAGGCTGTGATACGCGTCGATCGGGTCGTCTGTCGCGCTCAAGCCGCCACGAAGCAGGCGCCGGGCGAGATCGGTGCCGTCGTTCATCGGTCCGTCGGGCAGTACCTGCTGACGGAACATCGACGAGAAGAGTTGACGGACCACACCGAACGAGGCCATCGATTCGGCCGCGTCGCATCGTGCCCGACCGATCCGCAAGCCCAGGTCGCGACCTATTTCCAGCGAGGCGTTGAGCAGTGCGGTCTTTCCCGTTCCGGCGAGGCCCTCGATCACGATCGGGCACTTCGGGTACTCCCATGTGCCGCCGAGCAGGTGACGTACCTCGCCGAGTTCTTCGGTTCGCTCGTGCAGCCTCTGGCCATCGGCGTTCAGCCGGTTCGCTCCACCAGGACGTGAGCGCGGATCACCGGGGTGCGTGCCAGCAGGCGCCGGGGCAGTGCACGGCACGGAAGCGCTCGCCGTATCGACCGCCCTGCCCGCCTTCACTGCGTCACCTCCAGCTCTCCGTTTCGAGTGAAACCAGCACCGCTGCTGAGCCGGTCACCGGCCAGAGGTCCTCGGCGAGAGCACAGGAGACCTGTTTCGCTGCTCTCTCCTCGAAAATCCGCGCGGCAAGAGCCGCGTCAATGGCGATACCTACATGCACTGTTACGTCCGTCCCTGAACACCCGAAGCGGGCGGTGTGATGTAACTGTACGATCGCGTGGCCGCCCTGCCAATGAGTCGTTCGGCCTAATAGTGTTCAGAAAACCTGAGGAAATCTAAACAATCTCAGCCATTTCGGCAGGCGACTCGCGGCTTGGCCGCCAGCGACTCGCTCGAGAGTTTCAAGATGCCGTCGAAGTTCGCGGCGTTGTCGGCAGGGCAGATGTTCGCGACCGATGCACCCGACGCGGTGTACTCGACCTGGAAGACCGCCTTGTTGGCAGCGATGTACACGCTGTAGCCACCACATTCGCCGAACTGGTTGCACTCCTCGTTGAGCGCCCAGTCGGTGAACTGCACCATTGCCTTCTGGAAGACACCGCCGGACGACGCTCCATTCTTCAACCCGATCGACAGGCCTCGGGCGTGGGCAAGATCGGCCACTGCCTTGTTGAAGTTGAGCTGGTCTTGCATGGTCAATGA
>DATAJN010000672.1:0-4235 GCA_036262105.1 Ilumatobacteraceae bacterium | reverse complement strand
GACGGCGACCTGGAAGTCACCTACCCCAACGGAGCCACACGAACCAGCCAACCGCGCGGCCAACCAGCACGAAGTCCATGAACCCGACGTCCTCCACCACTTCAGCGAAGACCCGAACATCACGAGGTTCGTTCCGCACGTACCACGGACCAACCCCGAGCATCAGGCGAAGCGCACTCCGACCGTGCCGGCAGTCCACGGCAACGCCCACACGTCGAGTTGATGGTCGACGGCGACATCTTGGCCACATCGCCGATTGCGTGGACCACCGATCACGCCTTCATCGGCTCGTCGACCACCGACGCGTTTCTGTGTGATTGCGTCATCCACCGCGTCCTGCGCGCTCGCAATTCGGTACTGAGCTACGGGCGGGCAACCCGCACCGTGCCGCTCGATTTGTTTCGTGCCGTTGCCGCCCGAGACGGCGGCTGCCGGTTCCCCGGCTGTGACCGCAAAGTCGCCTGGTGCGACGCGCACCACATCCGCTACTGGCGCCATCTCGGTTTGACCGAATTGGCGAACTTGGTGCTGTTGTGCAGCCGCCATCACCACCTCATCCATCGACCACGCTGGCATCTCAAACTGCTTCCCGACGGCAACCTGGAAGTCACCTACCCGGACGGAACCACACGAACCAGCCAACCGCGCGGCCAACCAGCACGAAGTCCATGAACCCCGACATCCTGTACCACTTCAGTGAGGACGCGAACATCACTAGGTTCGTTCCACGCATGCCGCGGACCAACCCCGAGCATCAGGCGAAGCGCACTCCGACGGTGCCGAGGTGTTGCACGCGAGCTGTGACGTGGTCACCGGCGTGCACGGCGACTGCTTCGGTGACGCCACCGGTCATCACCAGGCTCCCCGCCGGCAGTGCCTGGCCGGAGTCGGCGAGCCACTTCACCAACGCCACGACCGAGGCCGCGGGGTGGCCCATCACCGCTGCGCCGGCCGCGGTTCCGACCAGCTCGCCATTTTGCTCCATCACGACGCCGAGCAAGCGCAGATCCAGCCCGTCGGGCCGGCGAGGCGAACCACCCACCACGTAACGAGCGGCCGAGGTGTTGTCGGCGATCACGCTCTGCACATCGAACTTGAAGTCCTTGAACCGCGAATCGATCACCTCGATCGCCGGCAGCACGAACTCGGTCGCGGCAAGCACCTCATCGATGGATACGTCGCCCGACAACTCGGTGGACGTCACGAAAGCGATCTCCGCCTCGACCCTGGGATGGATGAGCTGTGTCATGTCGACCACTCCGCCGTCGGGCACGCAGGTGTCACCCATCAACACGCCGAACACGGGCGTGTCGAGTCCCATCTGCACCATCTTGGCCTTCGACGTCAGCCCGCCCTTGTAGCCGGTCAGCCGCCGTCCGGCCGCCTGCCACCTCCGGCACAGCTCGGTCTGCACGGCGTAGCCGTCGGCGACGTCCATCGCCGGTTGGGCGTCGGTGAGCTTGACGATCTCGGCCGCGTCGCGCTGAGCGTTGTCGACGACGTCGGCCAGATCGGCGATGACTGCTGCTGAAAGTGCCATGACAATGCTCCCTCGTCGAATCGGCCTACACGAACGTCACGGCGCAGCTACCGAGCCCGCCGAATTCACACGTGATCGTCTGCGGTTCTTTCAGCCAAGCCATCACCGACAGCGACCCGGTGAGGATCACTTCGCCCGCTCGACAGGGGGTTCCGAGCGAGGCAAGCGTGTTGGCCAACCAGACCAACGAATTGACGGGTGATCCCTTCACCGCCGCGCCGGCACCGGTGGTGAACAGTTCGGCCTCTGTCTCCCCAGGCCGACGAACATCGATCGTCATTCCGACCAGGGCAAGGTCGACCTCCAATGGGTCAGTCTTCTGGGAGCCGAGCACGAAGACTCCGCAGGAGGCGTTGTCGGCCACCGTGTCGCACACCTTGATGTCCCAGTTGTCGATGCGCGAGTCGACGATCTCGAAGCACGGCACGACGTAGTCCGTAGCCCGCAGGACGTCGATTGCCGTGATGCCCGGACCCTCGAGATCGTGCTTCAGCACGAAAGCAACTTCGCCCTCGGCCCGTGGCTGGATCAGCGAGTCGAGCCGAATCGTGTCGCCGTCGCCGTACTGCATCCCCGAGAGCAGCTGACCGAAGTCCGGCTCGAAGAGCCCGAGCATGTTCTGCACGGCGGCGCTCGTGGCCCCGACCTTCTTGCCGACGATCGTCTCGCCTGCGGCGAGTTGGCGTTGCACCATTCTCGACTGGATCCTGTACGCGTCGGTGATGTCGAGGCCCGGGGCGCGGTCACGCAGGTTCGGCACGGTGCGCCGTTCGACCAGTGCCGAGTAGAGCTCGTCGCCGTAGAGGTTGGTGTCGCTCGCATCCAGGCTCATCGCCGAGCATCTTCATGCACCGCCGCTACTTGCGGCAAGCCCTCGTTCCGGCAAACGGGACACTGTGAGCAAGCCCATCGGACGAGGGCGCGTACCCTGAGCGGCGTGGCGAAGGCGTTCGAGCGAGACGTGAGCTTCCAGATCGACGGGCACGGGTTCTCGTTCGCCACCTGGTCCGACGTGTCGGCGTTGTTCGCCATTCGATTCCTGGCGAAGTACGACCGGCCGCGGCGCGGTTGCGAAGCCGGGCTCTGCGGAACGTGTGAATCGCTGGTCGATGGCCAGCCGACGAGGTTGTGCCAACTGGCATCGACTGCGCTCGACGGCGTGTCGATCGTCAGCGGATCGCGGCCGGGTCGCTGACGAGCGCCTTGGAGATCTCTGCCGCTGTCCTCACGACCATGCGAACCAACGGATCGTGGCGATCGGCAGACATGCGGATCAGTGGTCCTGCTACGGAGACCGCTGCAACGCATGCACCGAGACGGTCGAAGATCGGCGCGGCGATCGAGACGACACCCGGCGCCGACTCGTCGGTGCTGATTGCGTAGCCGGCCTTGCGAACCTCGGCCAGCGCCTGGTTCAGGCGCGTGCGCGTCGTGATGGTTCGCGGCCCCAGGCGGGGGAGTCCGGCGGCGACGGCGTCGTCGACATCGGCTTGGGAGCCGAACGCAAGCAGGACCTTGCCCGACGACGTGGCATGCGCCGAGCGACGTCGGCCCACCTTGGTGAACAACCCCATCATCTGGGGGCTCTCCAGCCTGTCGAGGTAAACGACGTCGGCACCCGAGAGCACGGCCAGATGGGCGGCCTCGTTGCTGTCGTTGTGCAACTTCTCGAGGGGCACATGGCCGACCTGGCGAAGTACTCGCGTGCTGACCACCTCCTGGCCGATCTCGTACAGCTTGAGACTCAGCCGGTACCGATCGTCGGGTGTGCGCTCGACGAACCCCTCGTCCACCAAGATGCTGAGGAGGCGATGCACCGTGCTCTTCGGCAGCTTCACCCGGCGACCGAGCTCGGAGACGCCGAGCACTGGATCGGCGAACGTGAACGCGGTCAGGACACCGAGCGCCCGTGCCACCGCCGATTCCGGTGACTCTCGTCCTTTCGCGGCCACCTCGCCACACTAGGCGACGTTCCGCTCAACGGGACGCAGGCAGGTTCGGCTACCACTTGCAGTCGGCGAGGCTGTCCCAGCAGCGGCGCGTCAACTCTGCGCCGGTGAAGTACGCCGCCCGCGCCGACCGTCGTTTGGCGTCGGTGTCGAGGTGCTGTTCCGCGAACTCCCCAACATGCCCGCCGTGGTCCTCGTCGACAGTGATGTGGATGGTGTGGAACGCGTAGTCGTCGGGCTGCAAGATGTCGGCGTAGTGAGTCTTGAAGCCCTGGACGACCTTGCTGTATGCCGGCGGGATCTGGTTCTCGATCGCCAGGACTCCACCGAACATCAGCTCGTGCCACGGCTCGTTCATCGCCATCCGGTAGAGGAAGCTGCTACACGCCATGGCGTCGACGTTCGGTGTCGCGTCGCTGATCACTTCGTCAGGCGCGCCGAGGGCGCGGGTGAACTCGAACAACCAGTGGAGGTGACCGAACCCCGACTTCGACGTGGTGCCGAGCACTTCCTCGGCGAGGTTGTCGATGATGCCGTCGGTCATCTCGTACGGCACGCGGGTGACCCATGCCGACAACACGCGACGAGTGTGGTACGTCACACCATGGTAGTGCTGGCGGGCCCAGGCGACCAGGTCTTCCTTCGTCGCTTCGCCCTGCTCGGTGCGCTTCACCCAGTCGGCCTGATCGAGCGTGCGGCCCGAAGCCTCCAACTCGTCACGCATCTCGTCAACGAACGCCTCACCG
>DATAJN010000671.1:0-12497 GCA_036262105.1 Ilumatobacteraceae bacterium | reverse complement strand
GTCAGATCGGGCGCGACAGCAGTAACGGGGTTTCCGGGATCGCGCCCATGCGGCGGGCGGGCGCGGCCGGGTCAGGTCTTGCGGAGCCAGCCCGACAGCGCAAGGGTCATGGCGACGCCGTTCAGGATGGCGTGGGCGATCATCGTGGGGGCGATGCGGCGGATCAGGTACGCGGCACCACCGAGGACGCAGCCGACGGCTCCCAGCACGAGGATCAGACCGATGTTGCCGGTGCCGCGAATCGGGTCGAAGTGGGCAAGCCCGAACAACGCGCCCTGCACGCCGATCGCGACCACGGCTCCGTTGCGCGACCGCAGTCCACGCATCACGACCCCGCGAAAGACGATCTCCTCGGCGATCGGCGCGGCCACGACGGCCAGCACGAGCAAGGAAACGATGTACCCGCGGTCAGTGTGAACGTTGGAGACATCTCGGATGTTGCTGGTGAAAGGGATCTTCAACTCGACCACGAGCAATCCGACGACGACCTGGGCCAGCAGGCATGCCAGCCAGGTGACCGGGCCCCAGCCGGCATCGACCCATCGAGCCGTCAAGCCGACGTCGACACGGAAGTGGCCGGTACCCCAGCGGTGGCTCGCGTACCAGCACCACGTCAGAGCCGGGACGTAGCCGATGATCCCCAGGATCGCCACGTACACGACGATCGGCCAGTTGAAACCGTCGATCGCCCTCAGCAGGTACCTGCTCGAGACCAGCGATATCAGCAACGTGATCACGGCGCCCCAGGCCGCCCCGATCGGAAGGGTCGGGTGCGGTTGCGGCCGCGGTGCCGGGACAGCCGCATGAGCGGTCCACGCCCTGCCATCCCAGAACCTGACCCCGGATTGGTTCCACGGATCGGGAAACCAGCCGGTCGGGGTCGGCAACATCGGAGCCAGCGTAGGGGCCGGCAGAGCTATTGCGTATTGTCGCAGCCGATGACCGACCCACGCGCTGTTTCGTTCTGGCTCGACTCGCTTCCCGCAGATCACAACCTCTCGGCTCGACCGCGCCTGCCGGGTGACATCTCCGTCGATGTGGTGATCGTCGGCGCCGGGTACACGGGCCTGTGGACGGCCTACTACCTGAAGCGACTCGATCCATCGCTGCGCATCGCGGTCGTCGAAGCCGAGTTCGCAGGCTTCGGGGCCAGTGGCCGCAACGGTGGTTGGCTGTCGGCTCTCCTGCCGATGAGCTTCGAGAAGATGGCGGCGCAACACGGTCGTGACCGAGCGATCGCCATGCAGCGAACGATGCACGACGCCGTCGACGAGGTCGCCCGCGTGACCACCGAGGAGGGGATCGACTGCCATCTCGCCAAGGGCGGCTACCTCAACCTCACCCGCACGCAACCGCAGGTGAGGCGAGTACACGAACAGCTCGCCTACTACCGGCAATGGGGGTTCGGCGAGGAGGACTACCGCTGGCTCTCCGCCGACGAGGCCTCGGCGCGGCTGAGGACGACCAAGTTGCTGGGCGCCGGATACACGCCACATTGCGCGGCGATCCACCCGGCGCGGCTGGTGCGCGGCCTGGCCGAAGCCGTCGAGCGTTCGGGCGTAGCCATCTACGAGCAAACCCGCGTCATCGAACTCGGCCCGCGCAGTGTGCGCTGTGACAGCGGCACGGTCAGAGCGGATGTCGTCGTGCGCGCTACCGAAGGATTCACGGCCCGCCTCCCCGGCTACCGGCGCGCCGTCGCGCCGATCTACTCGCTGATGATCGCCACCGAGCCGCTACCGGCATCGTTCTTCGATGAGGTTGGCTGGGCACAACGAGAGACCTTCAACGACGATCGGCGTCTGATCGTCTATGGCCAGCGAACTGCCGACAACCGAATCGCCTTCGGGGGGCGCGGCGCGCCGTACCACTTCGGTTCGGCGATCAAGCCGAAGTTCGACCGTCATTCAGCCGTGCAGGATTCGTTGCGCGCACTGCTCGGAGAGATGTTCCCCGCTTTGGGCGATGCCACGGTCACTCATCGCTGGGGTGGTCCGATCGGCGCGCCGCGCGACTGGTTCTGCTCCGTCGGGTTCGATCAGGCGGCCGGCCAGGCATGGGCCGGCGGTTACGTCGGCGATGGCGTGACGACGACCAACCTGGCCGGGCGCACACTGGCCGATCTCATCCTGCGCCGCGAGACCCAACTCGTGTCGCTGCCGTGGGTCAACCACCAGTCACGCAAGTGGGAACCGGAACCATTCCGCTGGTTGGGCATCAACGCCATGCTGCGCCTGCCGGTGGGAGCCGATCGTTACGAAGAGCGCACCGGTGAGACCGAGAAGTGGCGCAGCAGGATCCTGGCTCGCTTCGTTCCCGGTCACTAGACCGGGAACGATGTGGGCACGGTGTCGGCATACAGCCAGGTCGCGAAGAACTGCGTCAGATCCCGCCCGGCAACCTCATTGGCCAGGGCCACGAAGTCCTGCGTCGTGCGTGACGTGCCGCTGTTGTCGGCCACCCACCGGCGTAGCAAGGTGAAGAAGAGGTTGTCGCCGATGGTCTTGCGCAACGCGTGCAGGATCACGGCTCCGCCGTCGTAGCTGTTGAACCCGAACATCTGGTCGACAGAAGGCGAAGCCGTCGAACCGGGTTCACGTGTCGTCAATCCTGCATCGGCGGATTCCTCGATCGAGCGCAGTCCGAGATGGTCGAGCCACATCCATTCCCCGTACGTGGCGAAGCTTTCGTTCAACCAAACGTCGGTCCATCGCGCCGGTGATACTGCGTCGCCGAACCACTGATGCGTCAGCTCGTGCGAGAGGAGGAGCTCTTGGGGAAGATCCAATCGTCCCGATGTGAAGTCGAGGCGGCTGAACATCGAACGCTCCATCGTCTCCATCGCGATCCCGGGCGCGCTGTCGGCAATGGCAATGCCGTAGCGATCGAACGGGAACGGGCCGAAGTAGTCGTCGAAGAAGTCGATCTGTTCGCCGATCGTGTCGAGGGCCGGCTGCATCGTTGCCCGGTCCTGATGCAACACCGCGCTGAGCAGCGGTAGCCCGTTCGGGCCGACACCATCCACGAGCTCGTAGTCGCCCGTGAGCACCTGGATGAGGTACGTGGCCATCGGACGGTCCTCCTGCCAGATCCAGGTGTCGGTCGAGGCCGTGGAGGTGTGATCGATCAGGGCGCCGTTGGCGACCGCTGTCAATCCCGTCGGCACCGTGATCTCGAAGCGGAAGGTGGCCCGATCACTGGGGTGATCGTCGCTGGGCAGCCAGGTTCGCCCGCCCTCCGGCTCGTTGAGCACGTACGACCCTCCCGGAGTCGGAAACCACCCGACCCGTTCGTGCGCCGCGGACGGAACCGACTCGGGTGACACCGTGTAGGTGATGTCGACACCGATGTGCCGGCCCTTGACCAAGCGTCCGGCCGGGGTGATCAACAGTTCCGGCGGTGCTGCGACGAACTTGACGTTTGCGCCATCGATCGAGACCGCGGAGACCGAAGGCCCGTCTGAATCGAGCGAGAACATGTCGCGGTCCTGCGTCATCACCAGATCGATGTGCTCAGTCGCAGAGAGCGCTCGTCGTTTCGGGTCGTAGTCGAGCACCAAGGTGTAGTGCTCGACATCGATCCCTGGATTGCCGAGCGCGGGGAACAACGCGTCGCCTATCCCGTTCGGGTCGGAACCCGCCGGGTTACTCGTCGGAGTGGTCGATGCCGTCGTCGGCGGAGTGCTCGAGTCCGTCGTCGGCCCCGAGCCGGGCACGTACACCGTGGTCACCGATGAGTCGTGATTCGCCCTGGCCTCGGTCGACGTCACGTCGGGACTCGTCGCGCAAGCAACGAGAGCCAGGGTGAGCAGCAACCATCCACCCGTCCGTCGATGCACGGGCAGCGACCCTACCGTCACCGATGTATCGAGTGGTCGCGCACCTCGGCACGTAATCGGATCGTGTGAACCGAATCACCGGACAGAACACCACTGCGTGCGAACAGGCGTCCGGACTGCCAGTTCGACAGACCCAGCTCGGGTTGATCCAGTGCGAACTGCCCGTCGACCCAACGGGTGAAGCCGTTGCCGACGAACGGTGAATCGATCGCCTCGTAGAACCAATCGTGCTCATCGAGGTCGTCACTGATCAGCGAGGCGACGAGTCGGGGACTGTGCTCGTTGAACAGTGACACCGCCTCGGCGATGCAGCCGACCTCGACCAACCAGTACTCCGGAACGTCGTCCCACTCCCATTCCTCACCAAGGCGCTCGCGCTCGTCGCGGCCGGCGACGTGCATCACCGCCGTTGCACCCCGTTTGGCAGCCGCGCGTTGCGCTGCGTCGGAGACGACCTTGCCGAACTCGTCGGATCGACCACGCGAGATGCAGCAAACGTTCATGGTGTTGCACACCTTGCGATCGAGCGAGTATTCGACTGCGTCGGCGAGCGCGGTCGGGTCGGCCTGTTCAGAGGCGACGATCCACGCTCCCCCGGTGCCGTGCAAGCTCGCCGGCACACCGTGCTGGCGGGCTACGGCACCCAGTTGAGTGACGGCATTGCCGGATCCGCGGGCGACGGCCAGTGCAAGACGGGGGTCGGCAAACAGGGCCCATCCGGCAGCGTGAGCCGCGGAGTCGATGAGTTGCACTGCACCGGTCGGCAAGCCTGATGCCTCGAGAGCCGGCGAGACACACCTCCGCATGATCTCTCGGGCTGTGCCAAGAGCATCACTGCCGATCCTGAACACCGCGGTGTTGCCGGTTCGGAGCACCCCGGTGGCGTCAGCGAACACGTTCGGCCGGCCCTCGAACACGAACCCGACCACACCGAGCGGGGCGCGCCACGACGACACCGACCATTGTCGATGATCGATCGACGAGATCAATTGCCGACGGCGCGTCGATGACGTCGCCCAACCACGCAGTCCCGAGGCCATATCGGCGCGCATCTCCGGCGTGAGCGTCAGCCGTGTCGTCGACCGGCCCTTCAACGAGGCGGCTTCGACGTCGGCACGGTTGGCGTCGATCACAGGCCCGAAAGTGGTCTGGTCGTCGATGAAACCGGCGAAGTGCTCGAAGAAGGCAGAGATCTGCTCGTCATTGCACTCCGCGAGACCAGCAAACGCTGTCAGAGCACCATCGACGGCCTTTGACACCAGCAGGTGCTCGGCGCGTGGAATGTGCAGGAGATCACCACTGGCCTGCACGATCACCAAGCGGTCACCCTCGGTGAAAGCCCTGGCCAAGTCGGCTGGAACGACCGTGACTCGGTCGCCGCCGTAGACGAGGGGCTGACCCTCGGTGAGCTGGGTGAGTCGGGTCATCGGTCGCTCTGTCGCGGCGATCTCATCGGTGGCTAGCGTACGACGGATGGCAGAGAACCCCGACGATCGGCTGTACTTCCGCCAACTCCTGTCGGGTCGTGACTTTGCGGTCGACGATCCCATCGCCCAGCAAATGGTCAACTTCGCCTACGCGGTCGGAGATCGAACGACGGGAGAATGCCTGCTGGTCGACCCGGCCTACGCCGTGGACGATGTGATCGCGGCCGTCGCAGCCGATGGCATGGCAGTACGCGGGGTGCTGGCGACCCACTACCACGCCGATCACGTCGGCGGATCGATGATGGGCTACACCATCGAGGGCATCGCCGCGTTGCTCGAACGAGTTGACTGCCCAATTCACGTGCAACGAGACGAAGTGCCGTGGGTGCGACGCACGACAGGAGTCGGCGACGACCACCTCGCGATTCACGACCCCGGCGATGTGGTGCGGGTCGGTTCGATCGACGTCACGCTGATCCACACTCCAGGGCACACGCCTGGCAGTCAGTGCTTCCAGGTCTGCGGGCGGCTGGTCAGTGGCGACACCTTGTTCCTCGACGGCTGCGGTCGCACGGATCTTCCGGGGAGCAACTCCGAAGACATGTACTTCAGCCTGCAGAAGCTCGCCGCGTTGCCGGCGGCCACCGTTGTGTATCCGGGGCATCGGTACTCGCCACCGCCCAGCGCCTCCCTCGAGTCGATCCGCGAGAACAACTACGTGTTCAGGCCGAAGTCGGCCACGCAATGGCTGCAGATGTTCGCTTAGACCGCGAGGCTCAGGGCCAACGACACGATCGCAATGTGGTACGTCACCATGATCGCCAGGTGCATCCACGGTCGCTCGGCCACGAACTGACCCCACCCGAGTATCGAGTCGCTGATGATGAACGCTGTCGCGCCGATCATGATCAACCAGTTGCCAGTGGCCCAACCAACCACGCACATCGACGAGATCACCACGAGATACGCACGCACGGGCACACCGAAGCCCTTGGCCGCGGCGCCACGCACGATCGGCACCGCGGCCGTGCCGAGCAACAACGCGCAGCCGGCGACAGCAACTCCGGCGAGACGCCAGCGATCGAGGCCGAGAAGAACGAACATCACGACGAAACCGATGTGCCCGAGGAGAAACGCGGCCAAGCCGATGACGAATCGGTCGACCACGGGCAACAGGGCGATGTCGCCGACCAGGCACATCGCCAGGGCGATCACCGCGACGATCGTCGCCGAACTGTGGCCACCGGCCAGCGCGGCAACTGCGATCGCTCCGATCGTGGTCAGCGGCTTGGAGATCAGTTCGACGCGGTCGGCCTTCTTCCACCGGGAGTACCAGTTGGCCAGCGCCGCCCCCGCGGTCACGATGAGGACATAGATCATCGGGCGCTCCAACGTCACACCAGGGCGTTGACGATCGCGCTGATCGCCGCCCCTGTCATCAGGACCAGCACCAAGTATCGGAACCGCTCACCGTGGATGTGCTTGCGGAGCGGGAACCCGACCGCCTGACCGAGGATCATCGCCGGGATGGTGATGGCTGAGGCGATGAGGCCATCGCGGGTGACCCGCCCGGACGCGACGAACAGGCTGAGGCCGAGGATGTTGCTCAAGGCGAACACCATCGTGATCGTGGCCCGAAACGTCACGGCCGAGAGTTGACGCGCCTGGAGTGCGAACACCAGGGGTGGCCCGTTGGTCGACAGCGACGTGTTCAGCACCCCGGAGACGAATCCGGCCGCGTAGTCGAACCTCGGTCCGGCGTGGTGCATGTTGATGCGTAGAGCCAGCATCACGACCGCGATGAGAACGGCGATCCCGAGCAGGAGTCGCAAGGCGTTGTCGTTGACCTCGATGAACACGAGCAGCCCGAGCGGCATTCCGACGTACGCAGACATCGTCAGCCGCCGCACCAACACTCGGTCCGCGTCGGCCCGGCTGCGAATTGCTTGCCAGGTGGTGACGAAGACCCCCGTGAGAGCACTGACCACGACGGCGATCTTCGGATCGATCGCCAGTGTCATCAGTGGCACTCCGAGCAGGGCGAAGCCGAAGCCAGCGACAATTTGCATCATGGCGGCGATGAAGACTGCCGATCCCACGACGATCAGCTGAGCCGTGGTCACGAGCATCGATTCTGACACGGAAGGCGGCCTACGCTGCAGAGCATGCTGCCGATCATCGATATCAGTTCGCAGGCAGCTGCGACCGACATCGACCGTGCATGCCGCGAGTTCGGCTTCTTCGCGCTTCGCAACCACGGTGTCAGCGACGAGTTGCGTGAAGCGGTCCTCCGCGTTTCGATCGACTTCTTCAGCCGTGACACCGAGCAGAAGGAGCGGGTTGCCCTGGCCCGCGGCGGGTCCGCGTGGCGTGGCTGGTTTGCGCTCGGCGGCGAGTTGACGTCGGGTGTCGCCGACCTGAAGGAGGGCTACTACTTCGGCCGGGAACTGCCGGCTGATCCCCGGCCCATGCACGGTCCGAACATCTGGCCCGATGCGCCGGCAACGATGCGTCCGCTGATCAGCGAATGGATGGCAGCGATGGAGCCGCTCGCCCAGCAGGTGCTGTCACTGATGGCCGACGGGCTCGGACTGGCGTCCGACTTCTTCTGCAACGACCTCACCGCCGATCCCACGCCGCTGTTCCGCATCTTTCGCTATCCACCGCATCCGCCCGACAGTGCCGACCGTTGGGGCGTCGCCGAGCACAGCGACTACGGATTGCTCACCCTGCTGGCCCACGACGGCAAGGCCGGTCTGCAGGTCAAGGTCGGTGACGTGTGGATCGATGCGCCGCACGAGCCCGAACTGATCATCTGCAACCTCGGTGACATGCTCGACCGGCTCACCGCCGGCCGTTACCGGTCGACGCCACATCGGGCACGAAATCACGCCGTAGACGACAGGTACTCGTTGCCGTTCTTCCTCGACCCAGGGTGGGACGCAGTCATCGAAGCAATCGATCTCGACGATGGCTGGGTCGCGCCGACCGACGCCGACAGGCGCTGGGATCGGGCAAACCTACGTGAGCTCAGCGGCACGTACGGCGACTGGCTCACCGCCAAGGTCAGCAAGGTCTTCCCCGATCTGGCCGGCGTGCTCACTCCGCCGCGGCCGGCTCAGCGGCTGAGCGTGTAGGTACGACTGGCGCGATCCACATCGGTTATCTGCCAGCCGTCGGCGAACAGCGGCACCATGGCATCGCGCAACACGACTCGGGCGTTCAAGGCCGGCTGCGAAGCCGCGGCGATCTCGTCGGCCGACACCGGGGGGACGGCCACATCGATGGACTCCGTTCCACGGAAGGGTTCGTCGACGAGGTTCCACTCGACCACGAGACGGTCGCTCGGCAGCCTTCCATTGATCCCGCCCATCGGTCCATAGAAGTCGACGTGGTACTGCACCGCGATCGCCCGAAGAGAGCGCAGGTTGAGATGGGCGTTGCCCAGCTGCAGCGGATCGAAGGTCCAGCGCATCGCCGTGCGTCCATTGGCCAGGCACCAGTCGCGCTGTCGACGCTTCAACTCCACCGCGAGCCCGCGGGCCCGATAGTCGGGATCGACCGCTAGGTAGTGGGAATGGAGAACATGCGGTTCATGCGTGGCGAAGCCGTACACCGAGCCGACCAAGCGCTCGCCGTCGAACGCACCGATCGCCATGCCTCCCTCGGTGATCGTCGCAACCAGCATGTTGACCGCGACGAGCTCGCCGGGATTGCCCCACACCCGCTCTTCGAGCAGCGGCATCGGAGCCAGATCGACAGCGGTCCGCAGCTCGCGAAACACGACCGTCACCGGCGTAGGACCTCGACCGACTCGGTCACCGTTTCGAGGAACGGGCGATCGAGACTGACACCTGTCCCCGGGCCGGAGGGCACCGGCATGATCCCATCGGTGGTCTCCAGCGCCTGCTCGGTGATGTCGCGGGCGTAGGTGCGGCTGGCAGACGCGGTGTCGCCTGGATAGACGAAGCCTGGCATCGTGGCGACATGGATGTTGTGGGCGCGGCCGATGCCGGTCTCGAGCATGCCACCGCACCACATCGGCACGCCGCGGGCGACGCAGAGGTCGTGTATCCGTATGGTGGCCGCCAGACCACCGACCCGGCCGACCTTCACGTTCACCACAGCACACGCCCCGAGATCGAGCGCCGCCTTGACGCGCGCCGGCGAAGTGAGCGTCTCGTCGAGGCACAGCGGCGTTTGCAACTGCGGGGCGAGAACGGCGTGATCGGTGAGATCGTCCCAGTGCAGGGGCTGTTCGATGTAGTGCAGCCCGTACTGGTCGATCTTGCGCAGCACGTCGAGGTCGCCGAGCGTGTAGGCCGAGTTGGCGTCGACGGTGAGCTCGATCCTGGGGAACTCCGCCCGCACCGCCGACAAGAGCCCGACGTCCCAACCTGGCTCGATCTTCAACTTGATCCGCCGGTAACCCTGCTCGACATGACGAGCCACCGAAGCCACCGTCTCCGGAATCGGGTTCATCCCCAGGCTGGCACCGACTGGAATCTCAGTGCGCTCACCACCGAGCAAGATTCGCAGAGGAACCCCGAGCCGGCGGGCATGACAGTCCCACACGGCAAGCTCCAAAGTTGACTTGGCCATGGGGTTGCCACGCCATCTCGCCCACGAGTCGCAGAGCGTCATCGGATCGTCGCATCCGTCGCGCAGGAGCATCGGCACCAGGGCCTCACGAAGGAGATGAAGCGCACCGGGGATTGATTCCTCCCGGTAGGCCGGCAATGGATCCATCACCCCTTCGCCATATCCCTCGACCCCGCCGGAGCGAACAGTCGCGATCACGGCGACCTTCTCCGATTCGGCGGCAAACGAGGTCTTGAACACCGACCGGTACGGAAGGCGGACGACCCGCAGTTCGACTTCGTCAACATCCATCTCGTACTCCTACCAGGTGTCGATGTTCGGCCGCTTCTTGGTGACGCGCGATGGTGCCGGCGGTGCCGACTTGAGGACGGTCACGATCCACCTTCGGGTCTCCGCCGGGTCGATGACGTCGTCGATCTCGAAGTGCGACGCCGTGTTCAGCGCCTTACCGTGTTCATACATGCGCGCCACCATCTTCTGGAACTCGACGTCGCGTATCCCTGGATCGTCGATGGCGTCGAGCTCACGGCGAAATCCGAGCCGCACCGCGCCCTCCAGACCCATGGGTCCGAACTCGCCGGTCGGCCAGGCCACGCATGCTGCCGGGGCCTTCGTGCTGCCGCCCACCATCGCCTGGGCGCCGAGCCCGTAGCACTTGCGCAGCACCACGCTGACGAGAGGAACCGTGACGTTCGCGCCGACGACGAACAGGCGCGAACAGTGACGCACCAACGCAGTCTCTTCGACGGCCGGACCAACCATCATTCCCGGCGTGTCGACCAGCGTGATCATTGGGATGTCGAATGCATCGCAAAGTTGCATGAACCTCGCTGCTTTGTCGGCACCGTCGCTGTCGATCGCCCCGGCCAAGTACCCCGGGTTGTTGGCGATCACACCGACGGGTCGGCCCTCGACTCGAGCCAGAGCTGTGACCATCCCCAGCCCGAAGTGTCGACGAAGTTCCAACACACTGCCGTCATCGAACAGTGTGTCGATCACGTTGTGGACGTCGTAGCTACGCATGCGGTCTTCGGGGATCGCGGCGCGCAGATCATGTTGATCGGAACAGGTCCACTCAGCAACGGACCCCTGGAAGTACGACAGGTACTGCTTGGCGACACGCACCCCCTCGGCTTCGTCCGCAACGGTGATGTCGATGACACCGTTGGCCTGCTGCACCGGCGTCGGACCGATCTCGGTCGGTTGCACGACTCCCAGCCCGCCGCCTTCGATCATCGCCGGGCCACCCATCCCGATGTTCGAATCCTCCGTGGCGATGATCACGTCGCAGATGCCCAGCATCGAAGCGTTGCCCGCGAAGCAGTAGCCGGCGTTGATCCCCACCAGCGGCACCAAGCCGCTGAGCCGGGAGAAGAAGAGGAACGCCCAACCGTCGAGGAGGCTGACACCCGTGGCATCGGTGTCGCCGGGCCGCCCACCTCCACCTTCGGTGAAGAACACCACCGGCAGACGCATCGACTCGGCCAGCGCGAACAGGCGGTCCTTCTTGCGGTGGTTCTGCAGGCCCTGCGTGCCCGCCAGGACCGTGTAGTCGTACGAGACGGCGATCACCTGAGCCGCATGCCCGTCGAAGAGATCACCGTTGACCGTGCCGATCCCACCGATCATCCCGTCAGCTGGGGTGCGCTCGATCAGCTCGTCGAGCGAACGACGCCGGCGTTGTGCGGCTATCACCAGCGGGCCGTACTCGACGAACGAACCCTCGTCGACGAGGTCGGCGACGTTCTCGCGCGCAGTGCGCCGACCCACAACTCGGCGCCGCTCGACCGCCTGCGGACGAGCCGCGTCGAGACCGATCATGTGGCGGGCTCGTACCTCTTCGAGATCGGGCCGGACAGCCGAAGGATCGGTAGCGGAAGCTCGTATCCCCTCCTCGTGGACGACCGCACCCGGCGTCACCACGACCAAAGCGGCCCCTGGGGTGACTGTCGCCCCGGCCAACACCAACACCGCGGTGACGATTCCCTCGTCGGGTGATTGGACGGCGTGATGCATCTTCATCGACTCGATCAACATCAGTTGTTGGCCGGCTCGAACTGACTGACCCGGCGAGACATCGACGGTGACGAGCGTGCCTTGCATCGGTGCGTCGATGCGGATCTCCCCCATGCGCCCGACGGTAGCTGGCGCGACAGAATACGGTTGCTGTTGTGAGCGACCCAGTCGATATCTCGGTGTCGGGCCGTACGGTCACCATCACCAGTCCCGACAAGGTGTTCTTCACGACTCGTGGCGACACCAAGCTCGACCTCGTCAACTACTACCTGGCGATGGGCGAGTCGGTGATGCGACAAATGGACGATCGACCCGTGCTCCTGCAGCGCTTTCCCAACGGCGCGCACGGCTCGAACTTCTTCCAGAAGCGGATTCCCGACGGCGCGCCCGAGTGGCTGCACACCACCGTCGTGCAGACTCCCAACGGCACGCCGTCGCGGGCACTGGTGGTGGCCGATCTCGCCCATCTGCTGTGGGCTGTCAACCTCGGGTGCCTCGGCTTTCACTCCTGGCCCGTCCGTGCTTCCGATCTGGAGCACTGCGACGAACTGCGCATCGATCTCGATCCCGGCCCCGGCACCACGTACCCAATGGCGCAGCAGGCGGCCGCGGCC
>DATAJN010000670.1:0-4990 GCA_036262105.1 Ilumatobacteraceae bacterium | reverse complement strand
GCTGAGACACCCATCGTGTTCACGACGACGGCGTCGGCCCCCGACGACGTGCGGACGGAGACCGGCGCGCGGACATGGCCGCGGCAACCGCGTGTCGCTGTCGCGAGTCCTGAGTCGTCGATCGGTCGATGAGCGAACGTGATTCCGTCCTGGAACTCGATCTGCGCCAAGTTGGAGCGGGATCCGTTGGCGATCCTCACGATCGAGTGAGGCGAGAACGTTCCGAGGTTGTCTGACGCCGAGACGAGAGCCACAGCGGTGAGCACCGCTCCGGCGTTGCCGTCGGCAAAGTGACATTCGACAGCGGGTCGCGATGTCGGCCTCGCCCAACTGGTGCTGCCGAGCGCCCCAGCGACTCCGCCTGTACCGGGATCTCGAAGTTGGAGATCGACCCCGCGGATCCAACCGGACTGCATCGCCACGATGTTGCCTGCACGTCCGCCCCAAAGATCGCAGCTGGCGATCTTGACTTGTCCCCACTCCGAGTAGACGTTGGCGACGGCACCGCCTTCGATCAGACACTGGCCGAACCGAAAGTCGGTTGCGTTGTAGGTATAGATGTTCGCGCCACCGGTTTCCATGAACCAACAGTTGGCTATCGCTCCGTCGCCGGCACCATCAGAGAAGACGCCACAACCCTGCGAGACGCCAAGCTTCGATCTCGTGATGCGGATCTCTCCAGCTGTCGGTAACGCGATGCAATGTCTCTTGGCACCGATCAACGCGCAGTTGTCGACGATGAGCCGACCGATGTTGGCGATCAGGTCGCCTGCTCTGAAGATCGACCATTTCGTGGACGCCGGCATCGAGGATTCAGGCGCCCACAACGGCACGTAGAGCCTGCCTGCCGAGCCCGCCTTCATCTGAACCGCGCCAGTGCTGAACGTCGCTGGTTGCCCCGGTGTTCTCAGTACATCTCCCCGCGACACGGGGACCGTGGAAGCACCGATCTGAATCCGCTGGTAGAAGACGCCGGGCAGATACTTGCCCGAAACCACGCTGCTGCCTGAGGCTGCCGGCACCTGAATTTTGGAGTCGGCCCAGTTGTAGCCACCATCGAGTTGGATGTTGCGAAACTCGATGGACACCGGAAATCCTCCCGATCCGACGAACATGCTCGAAAGGACCGACGGGTTCATGCGGATGATCGATGCCGCCTGTCCGGCTCCTTCGATGACGATTCCGTAATCGAGTTTGATCGCCTGCGACACCACATAGGTACCTGCCGGGAAGAAGACATGATTGCGCGCATTCGACGCAGGATCGAACGCGGCCGCGACCGCGGCGACGATTGCTCCGGTGTCATCGGTGACTCCATCGCCGACGGCACCAAAGGCTTGGACGTTGACGACTGCGTCGCCGACCAAAGCGGAGGCGGATGGTGGTGCTGCGACAGCGGGTGAGCGCCAACTCGCGCTCAAGGCGACGCCTGCCGCGGCAGACTTGATGACAGTCCTTCTGGTCGTCCTACGATCCATCGCTGCGCTGACGACAGACGCCGTAGGCGTTGAGGCCGAACTTGTGCGCACGTACCTTGATCTCGCTGGGAAGAAAGCCGGCCTCACGCAGGCTCATCCACAGCTCTCGCTTGCTGTAGTAGCGACGATGGTCCTCGATCTCCGAAGCCGGGCTCAACCCGAACTTGAACGCGGATGTCTCCAGCGCTCGCTTACCGAGCCATGTCGGCACGTTGACGAAGACGACGCCGGTCCTGGGTTCAGCGATCCGCCGCAATTGCCGGAGCGTTTCGATCGGCTCATCAAGGTGTTCGAGCACCGAGTTCAAGACGACACAGCGAACAGATCCGGTCGAGACCTGGTGAAGCACAGCGGGCAGCGCTCCGAGCGGAGTCGTGGTCCTCGGGTGATCGCGGACCTCCTGGCTCAGGCTCACATCGACGGCGATCAACGTCTCCAAATCGTCGATAACCGACATTCCGAAGCGAGCGTCGTAGCCACATCCGACATCAGCAAGGACTGCTCCACAGAGGTCACCCAGTTCGGACCTGAGCTTGCGTTGTGACAACCAGGTGCCGAAGCGATCGACGACGCTGAGACGGTGATCCTCACCGAACGACGCAACCCGAACCTCCGACATCAGCGATCCGGTCGCAGTGGCTCGGTGGGCACCTTGCCGGAGTTCTCCTCGTACTTCCACAGCTGAACGGTCGCTGTCTCGTCGACGAGCACGAACTTGCCGTTCGCAGTGTTGTCCATTGCCGCGCGGATCTCGCCCGCGTACTGCGAGGTGAGACCTCCACTGCGGGTCATCAGCACGTACCGGAACCGGCCGTCGGCATCGGACATGATCTCCTCGAAGTCGCGATCCTCGGGAACGATGAACTGCTTCGGGTGCTTCGAGTACAGGAGCCCGAACCCTCCCCTCGAGTCCATCGCCACGTATTCACCCTTGGCGAGCTCAGGGTCGAGCTTCCGGATCAACAGGTCGAGCCCCGCTATGTACCGCTCGTTCGGGAGCGATTTCTTGCCGATCAAAGGTCCGAAGAAGGCCGACTCTCCCTGCTGTGAGCTCTGGTCTCTGTCGTTGTTCAGCGGAACCACGGCGATCGCACCGCCCACCATTGCCAAGACCGCAAGACCATAGATTGCTCCGTGCATCGCGGGTCGCGACTGAGCGGTTGTCGAGACAACCCACATCAGCGCGACGGTGGCGACCAAGATCGACACGACGAAGTAGCGCTGGGCACCTACGCTCGACCTGAGCACGAGTTGCAGCGCCACGAACGCTGGCAAGGCGAACCCGGTGAGCACCAGCCCGAACCAGTTCCGTCGGTTGATTCGTCGAACGAGCCCGAACAACAGCAGGATGCCGAGGCCTGGAGCGTTGATCAGAGTCATCTCCATGACGTAGCCGACGATGTTGACCACTGTGAGATGATCGGGCATCCACGGGTGCTCGGCCGGCGTGACCGACATGGTCTTGGCGGCGTGGTACCAGTACAGGGCATCCTTGGCGATCAACTCGCTCGCCCACGTCCACAACAGGAACACGAACAGCGGAGGCAGCGCGACGAGAAACGACATCCGCTTCCATCGATCGCGCCGCGTCAACAAAGCACAGGCAACGACGAAGGCGATCGTGATCCCGATGAACTCGATACGACTCATCACTCCGAGCGCGAGACCAATGCTGACAAGACGGAGGTCCTCCGTGCGACGGCTCGAGCTGTAGCGGAGATAGCCGAGATAGGTGACCGCAAGGAACAGGTACGAGCACGCTTCGCTCATTCCGTTGGCGGCATAGAAGATCACCACTGGATTCATCGCGTAGAGCCCGATCAACAGCGCCGACTTGGCGGTTGTCAGGTTCAGTTCGCGGCCGATCGCAGCGAGGACCGGAATGACCAGCGCGCTGATGAACGCCGTCGACACAGCCCCCGCGACCATGCTCTGACCGAACGGAAACAGCAGGAGGACGAAGGGAATGCGGGCGAACATCGGCAACGGCGGCCAGTAGAAGCCCATGGCGGCCAGGTGTGGGTCGCGTGACAACACGACGGTCTGTGCGGTGAGGGTGCGCGACGCTGCGTCGTTGATGATGTAACCCTGGACCTTGAGGAGCCACACGGCCAGCACGGTGTAGAGGACAAACGCGGCAAACGCCATCTTCCACGGCCAGCGCGGGACTGCGTGCCTCAACGCGACGGACGGCCTCGTCACCACCGCCGGTGTCAGAGCCTTCGGCCTTGCCATCACTGCGGTCATGCGAACTCTGCCTCTGCGGTCACCACCGCTTCGGGCAACGGCTCGAAGCTGCTGAGTCCATGCTGGGTCTTCTCCCAGTAGGTTGGATTGAAGATCAGCTGCAGCAGAGCTTTGAATGCGGCGATCGCCATCATCACCCAGTACGCCGGCAGCCGAAGCGCCGCCATGAAGACCTTCTCGTCGTCGAACTCGTACGCGGACATCAGGTTGAGGTAGTAGAGCGCGAAGTTGCCGAACAGCCACCCGAACAACCCGGAGTAGTACACAGGGGCGGGCATGATCTCGATGATGAAGTGCGGCTGCAGGACGAACCACAGCACGATCAACGCCCACGAGACCGGGTTGAGCATCGCCAAGACCGGCGTACCGCCGATGAACAAGTTGAAGCGAACGAACGCGGCGAAGCCGATGTCTTTGATCAACTGTCGTGGATGGCGCATGTGCACAAACCATGTCTGAAGGTAACCCTTGTACCAACGCGAGCGCTGCTTCACCCAGTTGACGAAGTCGGTGTTGGCCTCCTCATACGTCACCGAGTCGAGCACGGCGACCGTGTAACCGCAGCGTCGCAAGCGAATGCCGAGGTCCGCGTCCTCCGTGACGTTGTAGGGATCCCAGGCACCCATCTTGATCAGCAGATCGCGGCGCATGTAGTTCGACGTACCACCGAGGGGAATGGCCGCATTCACGCGAGACAGTGCGGGCAAGAACTGAGTGAACCACATGCGGTACTCGACGGCGAACCAGCGCGTGATGAGATTCTCATTGGCGTTGAAGTACGCGAGCTCCGCCTGAACGCAACCGACTCGCTCGCCGAGCTGCGCAAAGGTGGCCGCGACCTTCAGGAGCTGCTTCGGATCGGGGCGGTCCTCAGCGTCAAAGATGCACACGAGTTCGCCCCGGCAACCCAGAAGTGCGTAGTTCAGAGCCTTCGGTTTGGTGCGCGGCCCGACTGGCGGGACGATGATCACTTCGAAAGGGGCAGCGAGGCCGAGAGCCGCCGCTGCGGCGATCGTCTCGTGATCGTCCTCCTCGAGCAGCAGTTTGATCTCCAGGCGGTCCCTGGGATATTCCAGGGCGCCGAGGTGTCCGACCAAGGTTGGAAGAACGGTTGGTTCCTTGTAGGCGGGCACGAGGATGCTGATCGTCGGCAGCGCGTTGGGATCGAGCGCGGCGAGCTCGTCGTCAGCGAACCTCACTCTCTGATCACCTCGACCGCGCACAGCCAGGTCGATGCGCATGATCAACACACCCGTGTACAGGAT
>DATAJN010000669.1:0-3707 GCA_036262105.1 Ilumatobacteraceae bacterium | reverse complement strand
GCCTGACGGGGGTGCTCTCCATATCCGTCGCGTCCGTCGTAGCGGGCAATGGCTCGACCGCTCTCGATCATAGCCAGGTTCACGTCGATGCCGTTGGCTTCGACGTAGCGGAGCAACCGCCCGTACCTGTCCACGTCGTCGCGTGCCCCCGGCTGCAAGGTGATGTCGAAGCCAGTCACCAGACCGGCCATGACCGCTGTGGCATCTCCGTAACCGCATTCACCGCGCTCCGGCGTGTCGATGCCGATGAGTCGGATGACTGTGCCGTCTGACAGATCGAGCGTGTCCCCGTCAACGACTGACGTGACGCTCAAGGAAGCAGCCGTGGTCGTTGGAGCGATCGTGGTCGGCATCACGATGGTGGTCGTTGGTGCGACGGTGCTGGTCGTTGGTGCGACGGTGCTGGTCGTTGGTGCGACGGTGGTGGTCGTTGGTGCGACCCTCGTAGTTATCGCCTTCGTGGTGGTCCGGGCGGCTGGCGTCGTGATGCTCGCGGCCTGGGCACCCCCACAAGCTGACAGGGTGATGACTGCACCCAGCGTCATCGCTTTGATGTTCACTTCGTTCCTCCGCCCAATGAGCCGGTTCCCGCTGAACCGCTCGCGATCACAGTGCAGGCTGAGGGGGGCAAATGAAACGTCTGAATGGCCTTTGTTTCATTTGCTGACCATCAACATGTCGAGTTCATCCGCCGATCCGCAGCCATGGCCCGCTGTCGAGTGACGAGGCAGGGCTCACCGCCCTGTTTGACGCCGGGCTTACGGTCGCGGCGTGGAGAAGATCGAAATGCGGGCAACTCTCCCTCAGGACGAACAGGCCGCGCTCGAGGCGTGGGTCAATGAACACGGCGCCGAGTTCGACAGCGTCGCTGTTTACAAGGAAGGGCTCACCATGTATCGCGTCGGTGTCTCGGCGACAACCGTCGGACACCACCCTGGCCGCATCACCGATGCCTTGGCCGAGGCGCTCGCGTCGATCCTGCGCGCTGAGAGCGATTAGCTCTGCCGTGCTGGCCGATCTGCCGGCGTCATGGGCCAAGGTGGGCGTGTTGAACGAGCTGCAGGCGATCGTCGGTCATCGACCCGCATCGCGTGGCGAAGATGAATCTGCCCGAAGCCGATCTCACCAGCCAACTGGCCTTCCTTGGTGACGAGAATGCTCAGTCCTGGGCTCATTACCGTCACGTCGAGACGCAACGGATGCATCATGTACTCCCAGTTCATCGACGCACTCTAGTTCTGGCAGCCCGAGATGATCGTCGAAACAATTCAAGGAAGTCCTCCTGTCGGGCCCCGAGATCCAACGACGTTCCAAAGGCGAAGGAGGACTCACCGACCAACAAGAGGGCTTCGCATGTCACGGTACGCCGACCGGCGCGGGTGGTCGAGAGACCGACGGCATGATCTGACGGGGACCAAGGGCTCAGTTTCGCCTAGCGCGAGAACGGTTGGCCGCTGAGCATGCTGACCATTCTGTTGATCGTTGTCCTTGTGCGGATCCTCACCGGTGGGGGCCTCGGGCTCAGCCGTCGGCGATAAGAGGACCCCGGAAAGACGCGATGGGTCATCGGCGCGTGAGGTGGGGGCCTAGGTCCCGTTTGCCTGCCGCTGCAAGGTGGTAGGAGACACCATGACCGTTGAGTACGCGCCCCATGTGGGCCCACGACAGACCCCACCAGGTTGGTATCCCGCTGTCTCGCCAGGGTTGGTTCGATACTGGGGCGGAACGCAATGGACCAGTCACGTTGCGCCTGCAACACCTCCGGTCCCGACGCAGCAGCCGCAGTCGAAAGAGTTGTCGACAGCCGGCAAGGTTGCCATGTGCGGAGGCGTCGCTGCCCTCGGCGGGTCGTTCCTACCATGGGTTTCGATCGTGTCGATCTTCGGCAAGATCGAGATCTCGGGGTTCGACGGCGGTGACGGCAAGCTGACAGCCGCCGCGGCTGTCGTTATCGGGATTCTTGGTTATGCGGGTCTGACGAACGGCAAGCGGCCGATGGTCGTGCTCGCGATCCTTGCCGCAATCGGCGGAGGATTCGTCTCGATCTTTGATTGGAACAACGTGCAGAGCCGAATCGGTGGTAGCGATTCAGCAGGCGTCGCCGCCTCGGTCGGATACGGGCTGTACTTGTGCACAGCCGGGTTCATCGTCTGTGTCGTCGGTCTGCTGAGTGCGATGCCACAGCAGGACGGGAAGTGGCAGACGGTGCTGCAGAAGTGAGCACAGACGTGAACCAATGGAGCTACTACCCGTGGGTGGTCAAGGTTCCCAGTGTCGGTCATCTGGGTGACGCCATGAATCTCCTCGGCGAAGATGGTTGGGAACTCATCGCGTCAGTGACCACGGTCAAAAGTTGGCTGAATATGACCGGGAATGACTTGGTGTTCGTTTTCAAGAAGGCAGGCGCTGGCCATCACCCGACGGCGCAGATGATCTCTCGCATGGCAGGCATTGACCCAGACGCCGCTGTCTACTGAAGACACCTACTCTGACGGCATGAAGACCACGACGCATGGCAGGAAGGCCAACTCCGGCTTGGGCCGGCGTACGCTCGCCGCGAACTCATCTGGTCGGGCGTCGTCATTATTGCGATCGGCTTTCTCGTCTAGCGGCTTGCCTTCTGAACCGTTCGTCGCCGGGCTAGTCAGCTGCTGGTGGTCCGAACGCCGGAGATGAACCTGCGTTGAATTCGGCGTTGACGCTTTGCCATTCGGCGTACGCGTCGGTGTATGCCTTCAGAAAGCTCTCCACGACAGCCTGATGCTCCTCGGATCCTTGGAAGGCCGCAGTAGCGGCCGAAACGACGGCATCGACGATGTGATCGACCTCTGGCTGGTAGGCGAAACCTGAGGCCTTCTGTCGGTTCGACACGTTGAACACAGCGGCACCGTCCTGCTCGAGTGAGAAGCCGAGAAGTTTGGCGTATGCCCATTCGGTGCTGCGCTTGTCGCCGATGAACACCATTCGCTGATTCGTCACCACCCCAGTGCCGGTATCGATGACGACTGGGCGCTCCTCGCCTTGCACGACGTGCCCACGAGTGCCACCGACGCGGTAGCGGACGCCTTTGATGAGCTTGAACGAGACGCCCTGTGAGCCGCCGACCCACTGGGTCGGACCCCGCCGCGGTTCCACCAGGCCGACACCGTTCAGAACGAGGTAAACGACTTCGTTCTTCTTCAGCTGCACACCGTCAACGTGGACAACCCCGGCGTCGAGCTTGGCGTGCTCCCACGCTTCGTAAGCGCGGGTGGCGTCCGCGACGAGCTCGGCCAAATGTTGCTCGGCCTCGTCCCGCGCTCTCTCAGCGTGGGCGGCCTCACGGGCATCCTTGAACTTCTTCAGCATCTCGATCCCCCGTTGTCTGCTACTCGCACACAGGTCATGGATGGCCGGGACGTGTCTCGCAGGGGATCAGGTCGCCATCCTGGTCGAGCTTCGCGACGTCTCCGTAGTACGGATAGTAGGTGTCGAACCAAGCCTTCGCTTCTTGGTAGGTAGCGAAGTCGGTACAGTTCTTGGTGTCCCCGGGATTGGCGGGTGGCTGCTGCGGCTGAGTAGTAGTCGTTGGAATTGTCGACGACGGCGGAGGGGGTGGAGCGACCGGGTCGGCCGGGCAGGACGAGCCAGCCGCGGCAGGCGCTGGACCTCTCAGGTAGCTGGCGACGTCGACGAGGAGATGGGTCGCCCCGAGACTGTAGAGGCAC
>DATAJN010000668.1:0-15415 GCA_036262105.1 Ilumatobacteraceae bacterium | reverse complement strand
CCGTCGGCGATCATCCCATGGATGGAGCTCTGCCGCGGTCCTGGAATCGCGAACGTGCTGGGATGCACGATGATCGAGCCGACCTTTCCGAAATAAGTCGTGTCGAGGCTCAGAATGAGCAGGGCGGCCTGGACGGCGATCGTCACCACGACTTCGTCGGTCAGCGCAAATCCTCGGGCTGCCTCCCAGCGCTTGGTCGACACGAGGTGCTCGGCCAGTTCGCCCAATCGCTCCTGCTCCGGTGGGGTGAGCAGGCTGAAGTATGCAACTCGGCGACGGGCGACCTGGTCCCAGTCATCGGGCAAGTGCTTGCGTTTGGACATCGGGCATTGAATGTAGGCCCGTCGACGCCTGGGGCGCGGTCAGCCGAGCACTGCATCGAGGAAGGCGTTGCGGAACTTCCGACTCGGATCCCACTCGTCGAGCAGTTCGCCGAACGCAGCCAGTCGCTCGTACCGCGAGTGAAGGTCGCGACTGCCGATCGTCGTCAGCTTGCCCCAGTGCGGTCGAGCGGCGAACGGGGCAAGCGCCGACTCGAGGTCTGCGAGGACCGGCTGCACCTGTGCCCAAGACGGGATCCACGTGAAGTGGAAGGCGACGCAATCCTGGTGATAGCTCGGACTGAGCCACAAGCCATCGGCCGCGACGGTTCGCACCTCGGAGATCTTCAGCACCGGCGCCAGGTGCTGCCCGAGGCCGCGCAGGACTCGCATCGCGGCCGGAGCATCGGCGGCGGCTACGAACAATTCCGATTGGAGCTCGTCGCCACTGCTCGGCGTGAACCCCATCCGGAAGTGAGGGAGGCGATCGTGCCACGGGCCGGCAACGCCCATCTGCTCGGTGCAGGGCTCAGCAGGCAGTTCGGCGATCGGGTGCAGGTTCCGAGTGGCGGCGGTGGCACCGAAGCGCGTTGCAGCGGCATCGAGCACACCGTCGCTGCCTTCCGAATCAACACGTACTTTGCGCCACAGTTGTTCGATCTCGTCGTGACGCCACGTCGTGAACAGGCTCACGCTGTACCCGTCGGCCATGATCTCGTGGAACCGGTCAAGCGCAGTCGCCAGCGGGACGTGCTCGAACACGGTTTGCTCGACGCTGAAGGTCGGTTCGATCGCGAGCGTCAGCCCAGTGACGATGCCGAAGGCACCGAGGCCGACCGTCATTGCGTCGATCAGTTCAGGGTCGTGATCACGCGAGACCTCGACCACGTGGCCCTCTGCCGTGACGAGCTGCAAGCCACGAACCGCTGTCGCCAGGTTGCCGTTGGCCACACCGGAGCCGTGCGTCGCCGTGGCGCACGCACCGGCCACCGATATGTGCGGAAGCGACGCCAAGTTGGCGAGCGCGTACCCATGCGCGTTCAGGAACGTGGCCAACTCGCCATACCTGACTCCACCGTCGATGGCGACCGTTCGCCGCTCCGCATCGATCTCGATCACCCGCGTCATGGCCGCCAGCGACACTTGGTCGCCGTCGGTGTCGGCGATGGTGTTGAACGAGTGGCGGCTACCGACGCCGCGTACCTTTGTGGCGGCCACCACGACTGCCTGGACCTCCTCCACCGACGCCGGCTCGTGGAAGCGAGCAGCGTCATAAGCGACGTTGCCGGCCCAGTTGCGCTCTGCGAATGCCATGAGCGACCTTACGTCCGGCGTCGCTAGTGTCCGAACGACTCGACCGCACCAACGAGGAGGTATGTCGTTGACCACGGGCTTCCTGCATCCCGGAGCAATGGGCGCATCGCTGGCCTCCGCGTGTCGGGGAACGCGACTGTGGTGCAGCGAGGGACGCTCGTCGGCAACCAGGGCTCGCGCTGCGGCGGCGGGGATGGAGGAGGTTCCCTCGCTGGGCGCGCTCGTCGAGCGCTCGCTCATCATCATCTCGGTGTGCCCACCCGCATCCGCAGCGGACGTTGCCAACGCAGTGGCCGAGGCGGGGTTCGAAGGGATCTACGTCGATGTCAATGCGATCTCGCCGGCGTCCGCACGAGTCATCGGCGAACGGTTCGACCACTTTGTCGACGGTGGCGTGATCGGCCCGCCGGTGAAGGTTGCCGGGTCGACCCGCCTGTACCTCGCCGGCCCAGCAGCTGCCGAGGTCGCCGAGCTGTGGACAGGGTCGTTGCTGGAAACTCGCCTGGTCGATGGAGGCGCCGGCGCGGCCTCGGCGGTGAAGATCTGCTTTGCCGCGTGGACGAAGGGAACGGCGGCCATGTTGTTGGCCATACGCGCGCTCGCCGCGGCGGAGGGGGTCGAGCAATCCCTACTCGCCGAGTGGGCCACGTCGATGCCTGGCCTGGTGCAGCAGAGCGAGGCGGCCGCCTCGGCCAGCGCTCCCAAGGCCTGGCGCTTCTCCGGCGAGATGGAGGAGATCGGCAGGAGCTTCGCCACCCACGGCCTGCCCGAAGGGTTCGGCGCGGCTGCCGCCGACATCTACGAGCGTCTCGCCGGGTTCAAGGACAACCCGTCGGCCACCCTCGCCCAAGTGATCGATACCCTCCTCGACCGCGGTTGAATCCGAGCTCGAAGGGGTACGACAATCCCATGCCGCGATCTCTCTGGACTGGTTCGATCAGCTTCGGTTTGGTGAACGTGCCGGTGAAGGCGTTCACCGCTGTGCGCGACCACGACGTGCACTTCCACCAACTCGACAAGAAGTCGGGCTCCCGCATCCGCTATCGGAAGGTCGCCGAGGACACCGGCAAGGAGGTCGACAACGACGACATCGTGCTGGGGTACGAAGTGCGCGGCGGGCGCTACGTCACCTTCGACGACAAAGAGATCGAGGCCCTGCGACCGGCCTCGACACGAACGATCGACGTCACCGAGTTCGTGGCTCTCGGCGAGATCGACCCGATCTACTACGAGAACACGTACTGGCTCACACCCGACCGTGACAACACCAACAAGGCGTACGAGTTGTTGTTGGCCGCGATGGAAGATGAACAGCTCGTGGGCATCGGCACGGTCGTGTTGCGAGACAAGCAGCACCTCACGGCTATCCGACCGCTCGATGGCGCGCTGGCGATGTCGACCATGCGATTTGCCGACGAAGTACTCCCGCGTTCGGAGATCGAGGGCCTGCCACGACGCACCAAGGCCGACCCGAAGGCACTGAAGATGGCCAAGCAGGTGATCGAGGGACTAGCCGGCGAATGGGATCCCAAGCAGTATCACGACACCTATACCGAGGAGTTGCGCAAGCGCATCACCCGCAAGCAGTCCGGCAAGGAAGTCGTGGAGAGCGCCGAGGAGCCAAAGGCTCGGGTGCTCGACCTCATGGCCGCACTCGAGGCCAGCGTCGACGCCGCCAAGAAGCGGCGCGCTGCGCCACGCAAGAGCGCTCGCAAGTCAACGCGCAAGAGCGCGTGACGTCACCCGCTACAGGTCGACGCCGAACTGCGTCGTTGAGCACGGAAAGGTGATCGCTGGCGGCTCCAGCACTACCCACCGCGCACCTGCGTGACACATAATTCCAGCAGCCGAATCGAAGGGGGACGAGCCATGGGCCAGTTGGACGGAAGGGTGGCGATCGTGACTGGTTCGTCGAGCGGGATCGGAGAGGCAACCGCTCACCGTCTCGCGGAGCTCGGGGCCAGAGTCGTCGTCAACTCCTCGTCATCGGCGGAGGCCGGCAGAGCCGTTGCCGCGTCGCTACCGACTCAATCGCTGTATGTCCAGGCGGACATCAGCGATCAGGAGCAGGGACACGATTTGCTGGCGCGCACCATCGATCGATTCGGACGCCTCGACATCCTCGTCAACAACGCCGGCTGGACAACGCTCGTGCCTCATGCAGACCTCGATGCGCTGACCGACGACATCTTTCGCAAGACCTTCGAGGTGAACGTGTTCGGCACCTGGTGGCTCACGAAAGCGGCCATGCCTCACCTTCGTCAGTCTCCTGACGGCAACGTCGTGATGATCACGTCTATAGCCGGCGTACGGCCACTCGGTTCATCGATTGCCTACGCGATGGCCAAGGCCTCGTTGAACCACCTCACCCCACTGCTGGCAAAGGCATGTGGGCCAGTGAGAGTCAACGCGGTCGCGCCCGGGCTGGTGGCGACTCCATGGACGGCCGCGTGGCAGGACCAACACGACAGTGTGGCGGCCACGTCGCCGCTCCATCGCTCGGCGACGCCCGACGACTGCGCCGAGGCCGTGATCAGCTTGATCCGCAGCTCCTACGTGACCGGGCATGTGATGGTCGTCGACGGGGGCACGTCGCTCGTCATCTGACCATGTCTCGTAGATGCGGGTCCGCGATCCCGGCGGCGCATATGCTTCAGTGTCGTATGTGTCTCGGGCTGAACGTGGGCGCTTCGCAGCGCAGGAAAGCGATTGCGACAAGTGCCTGAGCCGTCTGCCACGTTGGATCGTCACTACGAAGGCCAGGCGGCAACGTTGCGCGCAGCACGACGCGACGTACTCTCGTGGCTCGACGAGCGAGGTGCCGACGAGGCGGCGAAGCAACGGGCAGTGTTGATCGTCAGCGAGTTGGCCACGAACGCCCTGCAGGCCTCACCTGGTCAGACCTACACCGTGCAAGTGTCCTTCGTCGATGACGACCATGCGGCGATCTCTGTCCGCAACCACACCAACGGTGGTCTCCCGCCTGCTCGCGAGGACTGGAAGCTGACCGACCGCTCATCACTACGTGGCCGGGGTCTGGCGATCGTCAAGTCTCTGGCGGAAGATGTCACGGTCGACAGTCATCAAGACGAGGTTGTCATCACCGCGCGGATCCGTTTGTGACCTGACGCGAATGAGTCCCCGGGGCGCAAACATCGATCTTCGGTCGACGACGCCGTTTGGACGGCCGACACCCTGGGTAGACAGGTTCGCGAGGCCAGCAGATCCGCCTCGACGTTCTCGATCCGTCGCTCGTTGGTTGACAGTCCCGTCAGGGAGATTCGACGATGTGCATGGCACCGTCCTCTGGCGAGAGATCATCCTCGGCGGCATCAACGGCTGAAGCGATCTCCTGCGCCTCGTCGTTCATGAGACCTTCGGACGAACCAGCGCTGACCAATGCAAACGATGTTGCCGCGTTGTGGCGTGTGTGATCGATGCGCCGGTCCCTGGTAGCGATGTCGTCGTCGACATCGTCGCCAGTGGGATCCTCGACTCCCCACGGCCGATCGGGTGGAAAGCCTTCGGTGCCGGGCAGACCTTGATCGCCGACTTCCTCACCGAGCGCGTCTCCGTCGAGAAACTCGGCATCATCACGGTTGTCGGTCATGGCACGAAGCTACCCGGACCCGACACGAGTGACACAAACTCGCTGTCGTCCGCTACAGGTTCGACATCAACGGCCGACGGCCTTCTCCAGTTCTGCCTTGCTCATCTTCGACCTGCCGGCGATGCCCTTCTTTCGAGCCTCGTTGTACAGCTGATCCCGCGTGCGGCCGCGGGCACCGCTGTGCGAGCGGATGCCGCCGCGACGCCCCGACGAGATGTCGTCGGTCGACGTGCGGCTGGATTCCTTTGCTTCGCCGGCGCGGGCACGCTCCTTGTTGACCGTTCGGGCAGCGATCTCCTCGGCGGTGTCTCCGCTCTCGCCCCGATCGCGGAGGCCCTCCTTGATGTGCTCGTACTGACGCTCGCGCTTGTCGCTCCAGGCCTTCTGCGGCATTGTGGTCTCCTCTCTCCTGCTGTGCCGTCCAGTCCGTACCCAGCGCGGTGCAGCAACAAACGTTTCTCGCGGTCGGGCAGGACTTTGGTTCAACCGGCCGGTCAAGGGGGTAACAACACGAATGAAGCAACAAGCAGCAGACCGGTTGGCCGAGTACCGCAAGAAGCGCGATTTCACCGTCACGCCGGAGCCCGCGGGTGGCCGGGACAGCTCCGGTTCAACTGCTCCGATGCCCAACGGTCACCGCTTCGTGGTGCAACGGCACCGGGCCAGTCAACTGCACTACGACCTGCGGCTCGAGGCGGCCGGCGTGTTGTTGAGCTGGGCTGTACCGAAGGGTCCAACGCTCGACCCCGACACCAGGCGGCTCGCCGTGCACGTCGAGGATCATCCACTCGACTACTTCGATTTCGAAGGTGTGATCCCAGGCGGTGAGTACGGCGGAGGCGATGTGATCGTGTGGGACTGGGGAACGTGGGATCTCGACGACGGCGACGATCCGATCGCTGCGGTTGAAAGCGGCGATCTGCACTTCGACCTTCACGGGCAGAAGCTCAACGGACGGTTCGTGCTCATTCGTCGCGGCAAACCGAGTGCGAAGGAACAGTGGCTCCTGTTGCACAAACATGACGACGCCGCCATCGTCGGTTGGAACCCCGAAGACCATCCCCGATCGGCAAAGTCGGGCCGCACCAACGACGAGGTGAAGGCAGCACCAGCGGCGAGCTGGTCGAGCCGGGCGCTGTGGGCGGCGCCGACCGCAGATGAGCTCGAGGCACTCGCCTCGCTGGGCAAGAGCGGTGGGCAATGGAAACTCGGTGAGCACACGCTGAAGCTCACCAACCTCGACAAGGTCCTGTTTCCCGCAGGCAAGCCTCACCGCGGCGTGACCAAGCGAGATCTCATCCGCCACTACGCCGTGATGGCGCCGGCGATCTTGCCGTATCTTGCCGATCGGCCGATCAACCTCCACCGCTTCCCCGACGGCATCACCAAGCCGGGGTTCTGGCACAAGAGCTCGCCCGCGCACGCGCCCGAGTGGATCCGTCGATGGCGCAATGAAGAGGCGAGCAGAGGAACGACCGAGCTGTACTCGGTGCTCGACTCGCCAGCAGCCCTCGCGTGGGCCGCAAACTTCGGGGCGATCGAACTGCACCCATGGACATCGACGATCGAGGATGTGCATCAGCCGACATGGGCCATGATCGACATCGACCCGGGCAGCGACAGCTCGTTCGACGACGTCGTGGTGCTCGCCCGTCTCCATCGCACGGCGTTCGAACACCTGCGCATTCAGGCGTGCGCCAAGGTGACCGGAAAGCGCGGCATCCAGATCTGGGTTCCCGTCGCCAGCGGCTACACGTTCGACGACACACGCGCTTGGGTCGAGAAGCTGTCACGAATGATCGGCGACACGGTGCCCGACATGGTCAGCTGGGAGTGGGAAGTGGAGAAGCGAGACGGGCGCACGCGTCTCGATTTCACCCAGAACGCGATCAACAAGACGCTCGTTGCGCCGTTCAGCGTGCGTCCCGCGCCCGGTGCACCGGTGTCGGTGCCGATCCGCTGGGATGAGCTCGATGACCCCGACCTCCGTCCCGACCGGTGGAACATCGACACCGTCGGCGAACGTCTTGCTGAACGAGGCGACCCCCTGATGCCTCTCATCGGGGTGCACCAACGGCTGCCGTCGATCTGATCGGCGGCCTCCCTCAGCCGATTTGCCAGGCCCGCAGGATGCGCGCGCCGAGTACAGATGTGTGAACTCGTGTGGCAGCGGGTACACGCCACTCTGCCAGTGGGTCCCGCTCGCCGTCGCCGACTGTCGACCGAGCGGTGAGATCCGGTGTTGGCTCGGCGGCGAATGAGGATCATGAACAATGAGGTACCTCGACCCGCACCCCGCCGCGACGTCAGCCGATCAGTGCTGCGCGTGTTCGGTCCCGTTCTGATCGTCACGGGCATCCTCGGCTTTCTGGTTCCACAACGGAAGGCTGCCACCAGCGGTGCGCCGGCCTACAACATCTTCCATCTGATCTTCGGCGGCGTCGGCATTGCTTGCGCGGCGTCACGAGGTCGCCGGCCGGCACAAGCGTTCAACATCGGCTTCGGCGCCCTCGATCTCTACCAGGCGGCGGCCAGCAGACGTGGCTGGTTCCCCCAGCGGTGGTTCCGGTGGAAGACGGCTGACGACGTGCTGCACGTGGGCATCGGGGTGGGGCTGATCGTGGCGGGACTGTGCGCGCGGTCGCCGTACCCGCCCGACCGCTGATCCACGGCACCCGTTGCGTCGAATGTCATCACAACGATGATTCGGATGAAGGAGATCGGCATGTTGCAAGCCACTGAGCTTCCCTCGATGCGGGGCGGCCAACTCGATGAGCTCTTCGCCGCGGCTCCCGCGGGTTCCATTCCGGTGGGGGTCGGAAGAGGTCAGGCGCTGATCGCCAGCGGCACCTTTGCGGCCCGTCCGATGGTTGCGTTCGTCCGCCTTCTCGCGTGGCGCGGCAAGGAGTTCGACCGCCAGGGTCGCACGCTGCGCAACCTGATCTCGCCGTTCGGCGTCAGGGCCATCAAGGCAGACGTTTACCTCGATGCCAGCCGCCTCGACGGTCGGCCGTGCATCGTGCTCGACTACTCCAAGACGTCACGCGTGGCCGGTTGGATACGCGACGAGATCCGCGAGGTCGCACCGGGTCTCTACGTCGGCCTGGTGTTCGTGCGCTCGCGCCGCGCCCCGCTCCACTTCGCGCTGCAGTTCGACGGCGCATCGAGCAGCGAGCACCACGAGCGGACCATGGAGTCGGCAAGGAGCCACTAGCTCCAGAGGTTGAAGTGGCAGGCCACCCGATGTCGGTCGGCGGCGTCGAGCAAAGGCGGTTCGACCTCCGCCACTTTCGTGCCAGAATAACCCGAACATTGCTCGGGTTCAATGGCGAACGTTCGAAAGGGGGCCATCATCAACGAACCATCGATAGTGGCGCTTCTCGACCAGCCCAAGAGCACGCGTCGACGCCTTCCCACGCAGGATCGCAGTCGCCGGCGTGTCGAGCACGTGCTCGACACGGCTGCATCGATGATCGACCTGATCGGGCCCGACACGATCACCACCGGCATGATCGCCAGAGCAGCGGGAGTTTCGATCGGCTGGCTCTACGACTTCTTCCCGAATCGCGAATCCATCTTCGATGCCATCGTCACCAGAAGCCTCGACAAGGTCACGCCGATCGCCGAAGCGGTGCACGACTCCAGACCTCACGACGGCTGGCGCGGCGTGCTCGGCGCCGTCGTGGAGGCGTTGTTCGACTTCTACCAGGTGGAGCCGGGCTTTCGCGTCCTGTGGTTCTCGCGGTTCCAGAGCACGGCCATGATCGAAGTCAATCGCCAGCACGATCTGGCCGATGCCACGGCGGCCTATCAGCGCCTCAGCCGCCAAGGTCTCGATCTTGTCGGCGTCAACCCCGAACTGGCGCTGCACATGGTGATCGGCATCATCGACAAGGGACTCGATCTGGCATTCCGCATCGACCCGGCGGGCGATCGCGACATCGTCGACGAGACGGTTGTTGCCGCGGTCGCCTATCTCGAACGGTATGCCGTGCGGTGAATGCGCTGGCAATCGACCTCGGCAGCACGGCGTGCAAGGCCTCAGTGATCTCCATCGATGGCCAGGTGCTCGGCTCCGGGTTGATGCGAATACCGACGACGTACGATCGCGGCGGGCTCGGAGAGCAGGACCCGGAGGTGATGTGGGAGTCGACGCTGACTGCGTGCCGCCAGGCGCTCACAGCAGCCGGGGACGCTGCCGCGATTGCCGTTCGCTCCATCTGCGTCACCAGCCAGTGGGGGTCCACGGTGCCGGTCGACGCAAAAGGCCGACCAATCGCCGCGTTCCACATGTGGTTCGACAGTCGCGGCCAGCAGTACACCAAAGCCCTCACTGCGGGCGATGATGGAAATGCGGTCAGGGCGCTGTGGGAGGAGATAAACGGGTTCTTGCCCAGCGCCGCGCTCTCCCACATCTTGTGGTTCCACCACCACAGCGACATCCACCGTCGCACCACCGCGTACCTCGAGCCGATGGACTATCTCAACGCCAGGTTCACCGGCCGCATCGCGGCGACCGCCAACTCGGCCATGCCGATGGCCCTCACCGACAACCGCCGTCTCGGCGCCACAGCATGGTCTGCCGACCTGGTCGACCGAGCCGGGATCGATGCCAGTCGTTTGCCGGAGCTGACGCGGTCGCTGGAGGTGCTGGCCACCATTCGCGCCGACGTTGCCGATGATCTCGGGCTGCAGCGCGACGTCGAGGTCGTCACCGGGGCGAACGACAGCATTGCCGCGGCCTTCGGTTCGGCAGCGTTCGAGGTCGGACAAGGGACGATCATGATGGGCACCACCGGTGTGCTGGTGGCCCACCATCCAATCCGGCACGTCGACACGGCCAAGTTCATCCTCACCATGCCCAGCGCTCTCGAAGATCGCTACTACGTCGTCGCCGAAGCTGGTGTCGGTGGCAGGATCCTCGAGGCGGCATTGAGCCAGGCAATGGGGAGCGACCCGGCGGAGGGTCCGGCCCCATTTGCGTTCGAGCAGGCATTGCGGCTCGCCGGCGAGTCGACAGCCGGATCTGGTGGCGTGATGTTCCTGCCGTGGCTGTTCGGCGCCCTAGCTCCGGCACCCGACCACCGGCACCGCGGCGCGTTCCTCGGCATCTCGCTCGGCACCACCCGCGCCGACCTGGCCCGCGCCCTGCTGGAAGGCACCTCGATGCAGATGCGCTGGCTCACCGATGAGGTGTCCGCAGCGCTCGACGCGCCGTTCGAGGCTGTTCGTTTCGTCGGTGGAGGTGCTCAGTCCGACCTGTGGGCAGCGATCATGGCCGACGTGCTCGGGCGACCGATCGAGCAGCTCGAGAACCCGCGTCACGCCAACGCCCGCGGCGCAGGGTTGATGGCGTTCGTGTCCACGGGCCGGCTGACCCTCGAAGAGGTCGCCAAGCTGGTGCCGGTGCGCGCTCGCTACGAGCCGAACCCGTCGGCTCGCCAGCTGTGGGATGACCGCCTGGGCGTGTACCTCGAGATGCACGAACTTCTCGCCGAGCCCGTTTCCCGCATTCGTTCATGACGACAACCAGAGGAACACCATGACCTTCTATCCATATGCCGATCGATATCCCGTCATGCGTGGCTTGCCGTCCGAGGGCCGCGACAGGGCGGCCATCTTGCAGGAGCTGCGCGAGATGGCCACCCTCGAAGACGCCAAGTGGGAAACCGGCAAGGCTTCCGGCTCGTTCTATTGCGGCGACCACGACCACTACGAGTTCATGGGTGAGGCGTACTCGATGTACAGCCACATGAACGCGTTGCAGCGTGACGTCTGCCCCAGTGCCACGCGCTTCGAGGGCGAGATCATCGCCATGGGACTCGACTTGATGCACGGCTCTGCAGCGACCGACGGCGACCCGTGCGGGATGCTCACCAGCGGCGGCAGCGGAAGCATCCTCCATGCCATGCTGGCCTACCGAGAGCAGGCCACCCGCAACGGCATCGACAAAGCAAACATCGTCAAGCCGGAGACGGCCCACCCCGCATTCGACAAGGCCTGCCATTTGCTGGGGATGGAGATGCGCAGGGTGCCGATCAACCCCGTCACGGCTCAGGCCGATGTCGCCGCGATGGCGTCGACGATCGACTCCAACACCGCAGCGATCATCGGCTCGGCGTGCAACTACGGTTACGGCACGATCGACCCGATCGAGGAGCTCTCCGCGCTCGCCACCGATCGAGGCGTCGGTCTGCACGTCGACGGATGTCTCGGTGGCTTCTTGTTGCCGTTCGGTGAGATGCTCGGCTTCGACATCCCTGTGTTCGACTTCCGCCTCCCGGGCGTCACGACGATCTCCGCCGACACTCACAAGTACGGCTACAGCGTGAAGGGCACCTCGATCCTGATGTTCCGCCACAAGGACCTGCGTAACGGCCAGTACTTCTTCATGACCGATTGGTCGGGCGGCAAGTACGCATCACCCGGCATCGACGGATCGCGGTCCAGCGGATTGCTCGCGGCCACATGGGCGTCGCTCGTGTCGCTCGGGCGCCAGGGGTATCTCGACTACGCCAAGAAGATCTTCGACACCGCCTACGCCATGCAAGACGTCGTACGTGCCGAGCCCGACCTACGGATCATCGGCAAGCCGTCGTTCTGCTTCTCGTTCACGTCCGACGCCTTCGACATCTATCACGTCAACGACGCAATGCGCTCCAGGGGTTGGCGGCTGAACGGACAGCAGTATCCAGGCGCGGTGCACATGGCTGTCACCCGCCCGCAGACACAGCCGGGGGTTCTCGAGGCCTGGGTCGACGACATCCCGGCAGCCGTCGCATACGCCAACGAGCATCGCGGGGAGCCTGCGCAGAGCTCGGCGATCTATGGCGGATCCTCGACGCCTACGGCTGCGATCATCGCGAAGATCAACTCGGGGGCCGCTGCACTGCTCGACGCCTACCAGTCGCTACCGCCGGAGAATTGACGCCTCGCAGCACCGAGGCAGGTCACCGATGTTCCGCCGTGAGCGAAGAATCGGTGACCTGCTGATCAGAAGCGGAGACTCACCGGGGTCTGTGCAGGAGGGACGGAGCCGGCGTGTGCGGCGCGCTCGCGAATCACTGCGGTGTCGTCGGTGAACTGGATCGGCGTCGTCACGTAGTGCTGCCGGACAAGATCGATCGTCTCGCGATCGGGATGACCGAAGCGCGTGCCGTCGGTGCAGATGAGGACGGTTCCCGGCTCGATCAGTGCGAGCAGTTCCGCCGTCACGTTCGCCATGCTGCCGTGGTGAGCGAGCTTGAACAGATCGACATCGAGTTGTGTCTCACCACGCTCACTGAGCAAACGGCGGATCGACTGCTCGAGATCGCCGGCGTAGGCGTCGCCGGTCAACAGCAGCGATGCGCCGCCGTATTCGAAGAGCAGAGCGATGCTGGATCCGTTGGCGACGCTGCAGTCACCGCCGAACGATCGCGTCGCACCGCGGTCGAGGTCGCTGCCCAGCCGGTCCGCAAGCTCCGAGATGGGGTCGGCGGCGGGTCCGCGTTTGGTTGCCGCCCACGCCCGCTCCAACTTGTCGAGGCGCTCGAGCGTGGGGCCCAAGACCGTGCAACGCGCCCCGTCGGCGAGATCGAAAGCCGGTAGCGCTCCAGCGTCGGGCACATGGATGGCTCCACCCTTCACGGGCAGGTTGCGGCGCTCGGCCGGGATGAGGCCGCTCAGCTCGTCGCCCTGGCGCGGGCCGCGATTGATCGAGCGGATCTCGTCGAGACCGTTGAACCACACGTCGGGGGCCTCGAGAAGCCCGCCTCGGAGTGCGGTGATCACACCTCCGATGTGATCGAGATCGATGTGCGTGACGACTGCGACGTCGACCGCCAGGTGGCCTTCCGGCCGCGCCGCGGCGTACCGTCCCAGACCCTCGTCGAGGGCGCTGGCCATTCCCCCGTCGATGAGCAGCCGGTGATGACCGCTCGCGCCGTCCCACTCGATCAGCAAGCAGTCTCCGCAACCGGCGGGAAAGGCGGTGACCAACACACCGCTGGCGACCGTGTGAACGCGCGCCGGCGCAGCCGCAGGAACGGGCGGAGCGGTGGGCGCCACCGCCGCCGTGGCGGCTTGTTCGACGTTGGTCTCTTCCCACTGCTGGAGATCGGCGACGGCGCGCTGGAGGTGCAGCCGCCTGGCATCCGGGTCGGGTATCAGGTCGAGCAGGTCACGAAGATGGTCGATCACCGTCTGGCGTTGCGCCCAGGTGGATCGGCTGGCGAAGGCCCGTTCATACCCGGCGAGCACCTCGGCGGTAGCAGCCTCGCGGGCTGGCTCATCGACCGCAGCCACGAGACGGGTGAGCGCTCGATCGGCAACATCTGAACGGCCCCAGAAATCGCCGACGTTCATACGGCGCTGATCGACGCGGCCGCGAACCGGTTCCGCGGCGTCGTCGGGGAGTGCAGCCGGTTTCTCATCGGCGGCAAGCTGAGTGGTCGCCCAGTCGGCGTAGTCCCCACCGACGATCAGCGCGAGCTGCAGGGCGTTCTCGGCGCCGAAGCGACCAGGGTTGGTCGTCGCGTCGGCGTTGCGATAAGTGTCGAGGGCCTCCTTGAGCAGTTCATCGCGGCGAGGCAGATCCACGGTTGCCGCGCGTTTCAGCGCGCTTGCCAAGATGCCAAGACTTTCGCGGTTGGGCAACAGGCTGGTGGCCGCCTTGGCGAGTTCACCAGCCAGCGCGAGCTCGTCGAGAGCCATCGTCTTGCGATCCTCGGCGCCCTCGATCTGGGCTTGGCGCGCCGCCCACTGCCCGGCGCGGGCAAGGCAGTTGGCTGCCTGCTGCACGTCGGCTACCGACGCCGAATCTGTCTGTGGCCCGACGACCGACTTCCCGTCGGAGTCGCCGACGACGAACTGCCGAAAGCGAGCAGCAGCAATGCGGTACTCACCGAGATCCCGGGCAGTACAGGCGAGCCTTCGTTGAATCGGTGCGCTCGCGGCGAGGTCGGGACGCCCATCGATCCACGCTGCGAGCTGGTTCCACGTCGCCAGGAGTCGCTGGCGCCGCTCGATGACTCCGCCCCGGCCGGGCAGACCGAGGTCTGACACGCGCACGCCGAGGCCATCGAGGCGGGCGACCAGATCGGATTCGCTCACCGGCTCGGTCACTGCCTCGCCGAGCGACACGCGGCTGCCGCGAAGGACGAAACCGGGGTCGCCATAGCACTGGTATGCGGCCCACGTCTCGCGGCCGCCCACCTCGGCACAGACGTTGCGAGCGCGGGTAATCGCGTCGCCGAGTGGTCGACCTGCGATCAGTTCCCGATAGAACGTCTCGGCGAAGACCCGCGCTGCGGAGTCGTCGATCGGCCAGGCCGCGGCCACCAGCGCGCGAACTCCGATGGCCATGAACTCGCGGGCCAGACCTGCTGCCATGCGGTTCTGCCCGATGCGGCCAAGGCTGCAGCAGTTGAGGAACACCACGTCGGGAACCGATGCGAGTTGACGGATCGTGTCGACGGTGAGCATCGCACCACGAGCGAGGATCGCACCGGTATCGGCGGCGCGACCGTCGTTGAACACACCGTGGCTGGCGATGTGCACGACCTGATGGTTGCCGAACAGTTCGTTCTGAAGATCGACGAGATCGAGTTCGCCATGGCGGTCGTCGAGCAGCGTCATCTGGCCGGGATTCGTTTCGTCGAGCAGTCGACTGACGAGATCGCACTCGTCGTACACCGACGGCAACTCGTTCTCTCCAGGAACCTTCCCAGCGGCGATCACCAACGCGCTGCCGAAGAGAGCCCGTTCGGGACTCAGCCGACGATGGTCGGATTCGGTGAACTGTCGAATCACGCCGCCGAACGCGCCGCCCGCGGACCGACCGCCACTCGGCCGCGGTGCGGCGAGCAGTTCCCACGGGTAGTTGGCGGTCGTCGAGTCGACCACGAACTGGATCGCCGACGTCGTCTGGAACTCGCTACGCATTTCGAGGGGTATCAACTGGTCGTACAGGGTCCCGGCCGTTCGCTGGTCACCGGTGTCGAGCACGAGGCGATCGACGAGCGCATCGACCATCACTTTGTCGAGACGGTGACGAACGCGATCAGCGCGCGCCTCGCGGCCGAGCATGGCGATGTCGAACGTGAGGCTTCGATCGTCGGCCGCCGCCGCGGGGTGATGTGGCTCGATGGCAGCGCTGAGCTCGCTGTTGTCGACTGCCGTGATGACGAAG
>DATAJN010000667.1:0-2418 GCA_036262105.1 Ilumatobacteraceae bacterium | reverse complement strand
CAGGGGGATGATGTGGCTGGCGTTTATCAGTTGGCCGGACTCGGCGTCCTCGATGAGGCAATCGTCAGCGTGCTCGATCTGGTAGTCGAAGTAGTCGGCCATGCCCCGCAACGACCCGGCGAACCGGGGCTCGTCGACCACGTCGACTCGCCGTCCATCGAGCCAGACCGTGCGGTCATCCTTCAGTCCGGTGATGTAGTCGTGGCCGGTGCGCGCTCCCATCGGAGCACCATAACCCAACCATCGAAACCAAGCAAGTGCTTTGTTGGTTTATCAGTCGAAGAGATCAGGATCCGTCCGGCAGATCTCCTGCCACAGCGGTTGGAAGCTGAACCATCCGGCAAGCGGGAAGCCGGTCTGCTCCAACGTGTACTGAGCCATCTTGTGTTCGATGTGCTTGGGTGTGCCCGCAGCCATGGCCATCAACTGCGCGTGGCACGAACGATCCATCGACAAGAACCAGAAGCATGCTTCGTCGACGGTCTGGCCGACCGTGAACAGCCCGTGATTCTGATGGATGGCGGCCTTGCCGGTGGGGAAGTGGGCGGCCAGTTCCTTGCCGGCGTCGACGTCGAACACCACGGCGCCGCCCTGGGCGGTGATCACCTGATGGTCACCGTAGAAGATGCACGAGTCCTGAGTGATCGGGTCGAGGGGGATACCCAGCGAGGAGAACGCCTTGCCGTGCACGCTGTGGCTGTGCGCCGCGGAGATCACATCGGGGCGGGCCTGGTGGATCGCCGAGTGGATCACGAAGGCGGCGCGGTTGACCGGCCGTGTGCCATAGACGACGTCGCCGGTGTGGTTCACCAGCAACAGATCGCTGACCCGTACATGTCGGAAGCTCATGCCGAACGGATTCACCCAGAAGTGATCGGGAAACTCAGGGTCGCGCACGGTGATGTGCCCGGCCACACCTTCGCCGAAGCCAACGCGCCCGAAGATGCGCAGGGCGCCGGCCAACTTCTGCTTGCGATGCAGACGCTCCTCTTCCACCGTGGCGAACACCGGCGGGCCATCGAGGCCGACCGTCTTGGGTGTCAACTCGATGCCGTCGATCGTGCGCGCTCCCGATTCAGTGATGCTCATGCCCACACGATACGCCCCAGGCGAGGCGATGCCGGTGGCGGAGAGCGTCGTAGAGTCGGAGTGTGAACCGCGAGATCAAGCCAGCGTCGATTGCCCCACCGGCCGCGAACTATGCCCACGCCGTGCTCACCGAGCACGCCGGGAGCATCCTCCACGTCAGTGGGGTGGTGGCCGCTCGACCCGACGGGTCGATACCCGACGACGTCGAGGATCAAGCCGCTGTGATCTGGTCGAACATCGCCGCCATCCTCGCCGAGGCAGGCATGGGTCTCACCGACATCGTCAGCATCACGACGTACGTGGTCGTCGACTTCATGGCCTGCCTGCCCGAGGTGATGGCTGCCCGTGACCAGGCCCTGAACGGCCATCGCGCTGCCAGCACCCTCGTCACTGTGCCGGCGCTGGCACGTGCCGCATGGAAGATGGAAGTTGCCGTGATCGCCGCTCGTTAGCGTTGGCACCTACGGCGCCGTACGCTTTGAAGCGATGAGCGACTCCAAGCGCACCGACTCGGGCATCGAGGTCAAGGCGCTCTACGGGCCGGACGATCTCGCCGGCTGGGATGCAGCCGAACGGCTCGGTGAGCCCGGCAAGCCGCCGTACACGCGCGGCATCTACCCGTCGATGTACCGCGGCAGGTTGTGGACGATGCGCCAGTACGCGGGTTTCGGTACGGCGCGGTCGACCAACGAACGATTCAAGTTCTTGCTGAACGCCGGTCAGACAGGGCTTTCCTGCGCCTTCGACCTGCCGACGCAGATGGGCTACGACAGCGATCACCCACGGGCCGAGGGCGAGGTCGGCAGGGTCGGCGTCGCCATCGACTCGATCGCCGACATGCGCGTGCTGCTGGCCGACATCCCCCTCGACACGGCGTCGATGAGCATGACGATCAACTCCACCGCAGCGGTCCTGTTGTTGCTCTACGAGTTGGTTGCCGAAGAGCAAGGTGTGTCCGCTGCCGAGATCAGCGGCACCATCCAGAACGACATCTTGAAGGAGTACATCGCTCGCGGCACGTATGTGTACCCGCCGCGGCCGAGCATGCGGATCATCACCGACAGCTTCCAGTACTGCGCGGCGAACGTGCCCAAGTGGAACACCATCTCCATCTCCGGCTACCACATCCGCGAGGCGGGTAGCACCGCTGTTCAGGAGATCGCCTTCACCATCGCCAACGGCATCGCCTACGTCGACGCGGCGATCGCCGCGGGCATGGACATCGATGCGTTTGCGCCGCGTCTGAGCTTCTTCTGGAACGCCCACAACAACTTCTTCGAAGAGGTCGCCAAGTACCGTGCGGCGCGACGCATCTGGTACCGATTGATG
>DATAJN010000666.1:0-5184 GCA_036262105.1 Ilumatobacteraceae bacterium | reverse complement strand
TAATTGCCGCAATCACTAGCCTCGCATCGTGCACAACGATCTTCAGCTCGTCGAGGCTCGAATCCGGCGCGAGCTGACCGAGCGTGTGCTCCCGGCGGTGTACAGCGATTCCATTCCGCTGGTGGTCGCGGCTTGGGATGCACCGGGCGAACCGGTGTCGTACGGCGAAGCAATGGCCGGCGACTACCGGCACTTCGAGGTCGGCGAGCGCTGGAGCCGACCATGGGGTACGACTTGGTTTCGATTCTCCGTCGACGTGCCCGAGTCGTTCGTCGGCCCGCAACTGGAGGCCGTGATCGACCTCGGGTTCCACCCCGACGCGGCCGGTTTCCAGTCGGAGGGCCTGGTATGGATCGACGGTCAACCTGTCCAGGGAATCCATCCCCGTCGCCGCGGACTGCCGTTGCCACACGTCGGTCCCGGCCCGTTCACGTTCTATGTCGAGGCCGCCTCCAATCCCGCGTTTCCCGGGTTCGCGCCGTCACAGCTCGGCTCGCTGACCACGGCGGGTGACCGGTCGCTGTACAAGTTGGCCCACGCCTCACTCTGCAAACGCAACGACGCGGCATTCCAACTGCTGCTCGATGTCGATGTGCTGCTCGGTCTGGCCGAAACGCTGGCTGCCAACGACGGACGCAGGATCCGTGTGATGCGACAGCTCGAAGCAGCGTTCAACGTGCTCGATCTCGGTGATGTCGGGTTCACCGCGACAGCAGCCCGGCGACTGCTGCAACCCGCACTGGGTCTCCGGGCACGCGCAAGTGCCCATCACGTGATGGCCGCCGGGCACGCCCACATCGACTCGGCGTGGCTGTGGCCGATCCGCGAGACGCAGCGCAAGTGCCTGCGCACGTTCGCGTCGGCGGTGCGGCTGATGGATGACTACCCCGACTACCACTTCAGCTGTTCGCAGGCCGCGCAGTACGAATGGATCGAGCGCAGTCAGCCAGCGTTGTTCCAGAGGATCTGCGACAAGGTTGCGGCCGGCCAGTGGCACCCGATCGGCGGTATGTGGGTCGAGCCCGACATGAACCTGCCGAGTGGCGAGAGCCTGGTGCGACAGCTGGTCGTCGGCCAGCGTTACTTCGAGTCGAAGTTCGGTACGCGCAGTTCGGTGGTGTGGATCCCCGACGTGTTCGGCTACCCGGCGACGCTGCCGCAGATCTTCCGGCAGGCCGGCTGTGCACGGTTCGTCACGCAGAAGCTGAGTTGGAACAAGCAGAACGTGTTCCCTCACTCCACGTTCTGGTGGGAGGGCCTCGACGGCTCGCGAGTGCTCACCCACTTCCCACCGGTCGACACCTACAACGCCGAGATCACCGCAGCCGAGCTGTGCTACGCGGACACCAACTTCAAAGAACACGGCTGGAGCAACTGGTCGCTGATGCCGTTCGGGCACGGCAACGGAGGTGGCGGGCCGACTCGCGAGATGATGGAGCGCGCCAGGCGGATGGCCGATCTCGACGGTGTGTCACAGGTGTCGGTCGGCACCCCTGAACAGTTTTTCGGTCAGGTCGAGGCCGAAGCCGCGGCGGGAGCGCGGGTACCTGTGTGGTCGGGTGAGCTCTACTTCGAGATGCACCGCGGCACGTTGACCTCGCAGTCGGCGACGAAGGTGGGCAACCGGCGTTGCGAGCGGCTGCTGCGCGAAGTCGAGCTGTGGAGTGTCGCCGCCGGCGGTGCGACGCCTGAGATCGCCGACGAGATCGGCGAGCTGTGGAAGGACGTGCTGCTGCAGCAGTTTCACGACATCCTTCCAGGATCGTCGATCGCTTGGGTCGCCGCCGATGCCGCGGCTGCACACTCACGGATCGCCGACCGCCTCGAGGAGATCATCGCTGATGCCTTGACCACTGTTGCCCCTGCATCGCCGTCGATCGCCAACGCGGCGACGCACGCCCGCCGAGAGGTCGTCGTGATCGATGGCCGACCAACGATGGTCGAGGCCCCCGGTTCGGGCATCGGTGCAGTGGCGACCGCCTACCACGATGACCGCGTCGTAGTGACGGAACACTCGATGGACAACGGGTTGATCGCCGTGAACTGGAACCTCGACGGGGAGATCACGTCGATCATCGACGTGGCGCGCAGCCGGCACTTGTTGCCTGCAGGCCGTCGCATCACCCTCGAGCTGGCTCCTGACCACCCCGTCGAGTACGACGCATGGGACCTCGAATCATGGACCCGCTTCCTCGGTTCGGCGCTCACCGGCACGAGCTCGGTCGAGCTCAATGCTGCCCACCCTCTGCTTGCGGAGCTCGTCGTCCGCCGCGAGTTCGGTGAGTCCACGGTCACCCAGAAGTACACGATGCGAGCCGGCTCGCCGCGGCTCGACATCACGTTCGACATCGACTGGCACGAGAACGAGAAGCTGCTCTCGCTGATGGTGCCCCTCGACGTGCAGACCCGCGACGCGGTCTGCGATGTGCAGTTCGGTCACGTCAAGCGACCGACGCACGCCAGCAACTCGTGGGATGCGGCCAAGTTCGAGGTCTGCGCCCACCGTTACGTCGACTTCAGCGAACCATCGTTCGGAGTCGCCGTCTTGAACGACGGTCGTTTCGGCCACGGCGTCCAAGATGGTGGAGTGCGTGTATCGCTGCTCCGCGCGCCGAAGTACCCCGACCCTGATGCCGACCACGGGCGGCATTCCGTCACCATCAGCGTGATGCCCCACGGCGCAGGGTTGCACGACGTGATGCACGAAGCAGAGGCGTTGAACATGCCCCTTCGAGTTGTCGCCGGTCGGGCCTCGAATCCGCCGCAGCCTGTCGTATCCGTCGACCAGCCAGGCGTGCTGATCAGCAGCGTGAAACACTCCGATGACGGCCGCGGCGACCTGATCGTTCGCCTCTACGAGGCGTGCGGGGATCGTACGACCCTCACGGTGCGCACACCCTGGCCGGTCGGAGCGGCATTCCGTTGCAACCTCCTGGAAGAGTCGCTCGAGGGCATCGAGTGCAGCGACGGGATCGTCGCGCTCGCCCTGCGACCGTTCGAACTGGTCACGCTGCGCCTCAGCATCGACATCCAGGCAACGTCACCCGCCTAGATGGTTGAGGGCCATGGCGGCGTACATCGCCGTGCCCGTGACCATGGCCTGCTCGTCGAAGAGCACCCGGTTCGAGTGGTTCGGCGCGGCCGTCGCCAGGTTTCGATCACTGGGCGTGCCACCGAGGAAGACCATCGCCCCAGGAATCTGTTGGAGGACGTAGCTGAAGTCTTCCGCACCCATGATCGGGTTGGGCAGGCGAAGGGTCTTGTCGACACCGACCAGACCGCCGGCCAGGTCGAGCACGACGTCGGCCTGCGTCTTGTCGTTGATCGTCACTGGATACCCATCTTCGAGCCGCACGATCACCTCGGCATCGTGTGCCGCGGCAATGCCTTCGGCCACCCGTCGAATCCCATCGTGCACGGCCCGACGAGTGCGTTCGCTGACTGCGCGGATGGTGCCCTCGATCTGTGCGGTTTCGGGGATGATGTTGTTGACCGTGCCGGCGACGATCTTGCCGACTGTGACCACCGCCGGGTCGAACACGTCGATCCGGCGCGTGATCATCGTCTGCAGCGACTGCACGATCTCGCAGGCGATGGGAATCGGATCGAGGGCGCGGTACGGCTCGCTGGCGTGCCCGCCACGGCCCTTGACCGTGATGTACAGCGTGTCGGCAGACGCCATGATCGAGCCGCCGCGGCAACTCAACCAACCGGTCGGCAGCGACGATGTGATGTGCAATGCGAAAGCACCGGTGACCGGAGAAGCAGAACCATCGGCGCGTGCGGGAAGGTCGAGCAGACCCTCTTCGAGCATGAACCTGGCGCCGTGATTGCCCTCCTCGCCGGGTTGGAACATGAACAACACTCGTCCGGGGATGTCGCCGCGCTGCGCGCTCAACAACTTCGCCGCGCCCACCAGCATCGCGGTGTGCGTGTCGTGGCCACACGCATGCATGCACCCATCGCTTCTCGACGAGAAGTCGAGGCCGGTGTCCTCGTGCAGCGGCAGGGCGTCCATGTCGCCGCGCAGCAGCACCGTCGGCCCCTCCTTGCCACCGTCGAGCAGCGCGGCAATCCCACTGGTGGTCTCGTGCAACGTCACCTCGAGCGGCAACCCATCCAAGGCTTCCAACACGTTCTCGCGAGTGATCGGCAGGTCGTTGCCGATCTCCGGCCATCCGTGCAGGGTGCGTCGCAAGGTGACCATGTCGTCGAGAAGATCGCGCGACGCATCACGCAGGGTGTCGAGTTCCATCGTCGAATGGTAGACCTGAGTCGATGGCCGATGAACTCGTGGACATCGTCGACGATGACGACCGGGTGATCGCCACGGTCACCCGCGGCGAGATGCGCGCTCGGCGGTTGCAGCACCGCTCGGTGGGCATTGCCGTGTTGGCGACTGACGGCCGTCTGCTGGTGCACCGACGGAGTCCGGCCAAGGACATCTGGCCAGGATGGTGGGACATCGCCGCCGGCGGAGTCGTCACGGCAGGCGAGACCTACGAAGAGGCCGCCCGCCGCGAGCTCGCCGAGGAGCTGGGCATCGCCGGCGTCGAGCTCGAGTACCTCGGGCACGCTCGGTACGTCGACGATGAGCTGGCCGCGTTGTGCCGCGGATATCGCGTCGTGCACGATGGGCCGTTCACGTTCGACGACGGCGAGATCGTCGAGGTTCGCTGGGTCACCTTTGCCGAGCTCGACATGATGCGCACCACCCACCGCTTCCTCCCCGACAGCATCGCCCTTCTTCTGCCGTTGCTCTCACGACGTTTCCGCATCTGAGGGCCAGGCATGCCTCTTTGTGGTGAGCAATCGGCTCACGAAGAGGAGACACCCATGAGCATGTACGGCGCCATTCCCGAGCAGTTGAGCGGCCTCGGCCGGTCGATGAAGCAGCAGAGGACGATGATCGACGGGGTCATCAGCGCGGTAGGCGGCGCACTCGCCGGAACGGTGTGGGAAGGCCCGGCCCGCCAACGGTTCGAGGGCGAGTGGAACACCACGTTCAAGAGCGCGCTCAACCGCCTCAACGAGGCATTCGAGGTGGCCGGCAGCGATTGCATCAACCGCAGCGCCGAGTTGCAGCGGGTGATGGGCGCCCGCTGACGATCACAGCGCGCCGGCCCGGCCAACCCCACCCTCCCCCGGGCCGGCGCCGCTGCATCGTTGGCTACAGTGCTCAGG
>DATAJN010000665.1:0-3567 GCA_036262105.1 Ilumatobacteraceae bacterium | reverse complement strand
GCGGGGGAGGGAAGTACTCGTCCTCGTCGGTGACCTTCACGGGCTCCACGCCATGGCGCGGCGCGAGGCGCCGCACGATGTCGTCGACCAACTCCTCCGGGGCCGAAGCGCCGGCGGTGACACCGATCGTGCCGTGCAGGTCGTCGGGCAACTCTGCGGCGTTGTTGACGCGGAACACACGTGGACACCCGGCCTCGCCGGCCAGCTTCTCGAGCGCCCGTGTGTTGGACGAGTTCGACGAACCGATCACCACGATCGCGTCGCACCGCGAAGCCATGGCCATGAGTGCCGACTGCCGGTTGGTGGTGGCGAAGCAGAGATCGCTGCGACCCGGCGTCCACGCGTCGGGGTACTTGGCAGTGACGGCTTTGGCCACGCCTGACCAGTCGCGATGGGACAACGTCGTCTGGGCGAGCAAGGCGACCGGTTGATCGAACTGCGGCAGGGCATCGACCTCGGCAACGCTCTCGACGCGGCTGATCGAAGAGGGCGCGACGGCCATGGTGCCGACTGCCTCTTCGTGACCCTCGTGACCGACATACACGATTCGGAAACCCTTCTTGGCCCTGACCTTCACCTCGTGGTGCACCTTGGTGACGAGGGGGCAGACCGAGTCGACGACGTAGCTGCCGCGGGCGCGAGCGGCGGCGACCACCTCCGGGGCAGATCCGTGAGCCGAGAGCATGATCGGACGGCCGGGCGGGACATCGGCGATGTCGTCGACGAAGACGACGCCTTGCTCGACGAAGCGGTCGACGACGATCTTGTTGTGGACGATCTCGTGGTAGCAGTACACCGGGGGCTCGAAGGTGCGCACCATCCATGCCAAGGCCTTGATCGCCATCTCGACACCGGCACAGAAACCGCGTGGCTCGGCCAGCAAGACCCGGTCGACATCCACGAGCGAAGGCTACCCGGGCATGCCACCGATAGCCTGAGAGCCCATGTCCGCACCGATGGTTGTCAGCGTCGCGCCCGGGTCCGCCGCTGAGCGGGCCGGATTGTGCGCGGGCGACGAGGTCGTGACCATCAACGGGGTCGTCCCGCGCGACATCATCGAATGGCGATTCGCGGTCGACGAGGCCGAGATCGAGATCGAACTGCGTCGAGGTGGCCTGCAATCATCGATCGAGATCGTCAAGCGCGCCGGTGAACCGTTGGGAGCCGAGGTTTCCAGCGCCGTGTTCGACCGAGTTCGTACCTGCGACAACCACTGCGAGTTCTGCTTCATCTACCAACTGCCCGCGGGTATGCGCCGCAGCCTGTACCTCAAAGACGACGACTACCGGCTGAGCTTCCTGTACGGCAACTTCACGACCCTGACCCGCTTCACGGAGGCAGATCTCGAACGTGTCGTCACCGAGCGCCTGTCACCGCTCAACGTCAGCATTCACGCCACCGATCCCGACGTCCGCACCCGCATGTTGAAGAACCCACGCGGCGGCATGAGCCTGCGCTGGCTGCGCGCCTTGCTCGACCACGGCATTGTCGTGCGCGGCCAGGTCGTGCTGTGTCCCGGCGTCAACGACGGCGAGGTCTTCGATCGCACCATGGCAGGCGTTCTCGACGAATACCCCGACTTGGAGTCAGTGGCGGTCGTACCGTTGGGGTTGAGCAAGTTCAACACCGAGTCGGCGATGCGGTTGCACGCCCCGGGCGAAGCAGCGGCGATGGTCGATGCGATCGAGGATTGGCAGGAAGTGTTCCTGCACACCGTCGGTCATCGAATGGTCTTCGCCGCCGACGAGTACTACCTCATGGCCGACCGTCCATTTCCGTCGGCTGAGAAGTACGAGGCCTTCTCGATGCACGAGGACGGCATCGGTATGGCCCGCACCTTCGCGATGGAGTTTCACGGCGATGCCTCAGCTCCGACCCAACCACAAGCAGGGTTCTTCGCCGCGGTCGACGCACCTCCCAACCCGGCGGCCTATACGGGTTTGCGGTCGCGCACCTGTGGTAGGGAGTCGACAACGTTGAAGCTCAGGGCGCGCCGTGAAGCGCCGATCGGAATACTCACCGGCGAGTTCGGCGCACGGGTCATCGCTCCTCTCATCGAGACGCTTCGCCGACCTGACCTACGGGTCATCCCGGTCGCCAACGAGTTCTTCGGCGGCAACACTGCCGTTACCGGACTGATGGTCGGTCACGATCTGCAGCGCGTGCTGGCCGGCGAACCGCAGGGTCACCGTTACTTGTTGCCCGATGTCTGCCTGTCGGAGGGACGCTTCCTCGACGGCACCACCATCGACGACCTTCCCCGCGCCGTCGAGGTCATCGCCACCGATGGAATCACATTACGCAAGGCGCTGGAGCCCTCATCATGACGTTGCCTTCTGTTGTCATCGTCGGTCGGCCCAACGTCGGCAAGAGCACTCTGTTCAATCGCATCATCGGCGAACAGGTGGCGATTGTCGAAGACCACCCTGGCGTCACTCGTGACCGCAAGGAGACAGAGGCCGAGTGGCTCGGCGTCGAATTCATGCTGGTCGACACCGGGGGCTGGCTTCCAGGCGGTAACGATCTCGATGCAAAGGTCAGCCGGCAGGTCGAGGCCGCGGTGAAGACCGCCGACGTCGTGCTCTTCGTCACGGACGCGACCACAGGCGTGACCGAAGACGACGAGGCACTTGCTCGATGGTTGCGACGGATCAAGGCGCCGGTGCTGCTGGTGGCCAACAAGGCCGACAACGATCGGCGCGAGAACGACCGGTGGGAGTTCCTCGCGCTCGGCGCCGGCGAACCGCATCCCGTCAGCGCTCTGCACGGCCGACGTGCCGGTGATCTGCTCGACGAGGTGATCTCACTGCTTCCGGTGGCCGACGAGTCCGAACCGTTGCCCGGCGTCGATCTCGAGGATGCGTCGGAGCTGTGGAAGGCCGGCGACCAACCGCCGCCACGCGTCGCCATCGTCGGTCGCCCCAACGTCGGCAAGAGCACGTTGTTCAACCGCCTCGTCGGCGCAGATCGCTCGGTCGTCCACGACATGGCCGGCACCACGCGCGACGCCATCGACACACTCGTCGACACACCCGATGGTCCGATCGTGTTCGTCGACACCGCGGGCATGCGCCGTCGCAGCAGGATCGACGATTCGGCCGAGTACTACTCGGTGGTCCGTGCGCTGCGTGCCCTCGACGGATCCGACATCGCGCTGCTGCTGATCGACGCGACCGATGGCGTCACCAGTCAGGACCAACGACTGGCGGAGCGGATCGACGCCGCTGGTTGCCCGATCGTGGTCATGCTCAACAAGTGGGATCTCCTCGACGATCCCGAGCAGCGGCTTCAGATCCAGGCCGACTTGAAGCGCAAGCTGTACTTCGTGGGCGATGCGCCGATCCTGAAGATCTCGGCGCTCAGCGGCAAGGGTGTCAACAAGCTACGACCGGTACTGCAGGAAGCAATCGTGCAGTACCACCGTCGAGTTCCAACACGCGATGTGAATCGGGTGATCTCCGACGCGCAGCAGCGACAACCTGCCGGCCACGGCGTTCGGGTGTTGTATGCACTGCAGGGCGCGACCGACCCGCCGACGTTCACCTTGTTCGTCAACCGCGAGTTGCC
>DATAJN010000664.1:0-3977 GCA_036262105.1 Ilumatobacteraceae bacterium | reverse complement strand
GCGTAGAGGTAGGCGACGGGTCGACAGCAGGGGCAGGCGATGCAGCCGGGGCGTATACGGGTGCACGGGCCACCGACGAGTCCGACGCTGGTGCCGGGGTGGCGGGGAGGGCAGCCTGCGCTGCTGGCACGGACGCAGGAGGTGTCGCCGGTGGCGCCGCCGCCAACTGGTCGGCGATGCGTGGCCCAGCGACAGTCGACACAGGAGACTGGTTCGAGGCCGTCGCCGCTGCGGGCGCGGTTTCGGAGCTGACGGGCGGCGGCTCGGTTGCCGGTGTGGAGGTTGTCGTCGACGTGTGGAGCACGATGTATTCGTCGACGAACTCCATCGCTTTGCCCCCGCCGCGACCGGGAGCTGCGTTGGCGAAGAGGCCTCCACCGACTGCAGCAATGGTGAGACAGGCGACTCCGAGTGTGGTCATGGCAGTGATCGAGTACGTGACAGCGAGGCGGCGCTCCATACAACCTCCTTTCCGTCATCATTTCGTAATACACGTCGTCAGCCCCTCCGGCAAAACCGGGCCCAGGTCGCAGATCCGTCATCGACAGCTCTTGGGCCCGGGCTGAAACAAGTTCTCATCAAGAATTCGGCGCTCTGTGGTCAGTCATCGTCACCCTCGTGCCCGCCATCGTCGGAGCTGTGCCCGTCGTCGGAGTGGTGTCGCCCGTTCGAGCCGTCGTTGTCATCAGAGGTCTGGTCGGTCGCCGCGGCACGAGTTCGCGTCGTCGCCGCCGGATCGGACGTCGACATCGATTCCGGTACTGACGTTTCGGCTGCGATGTCGGCCGGTAAAGGTGCAGGTGACGGCGCCTTCGCGGCAATGGGAGCAGGCCCGAGCGTGACGACTGTTGGAGCCGGCGCAGCGGCCACGATGAGCGCCTGCGAGGTGACCTCGGTCGGTATGACCGCGGCCGTCGTGGTCGTCGGCGAATGAACGACGATGTAGTCGTCGACCGTCTCGACCCGCTTGACACCGGCCTTCTGGGATGGCGAAGCGTCAGCGAAGAAACCGCCGGAGACGGTGGCGATCGCAATACAGGCGGTGCACAGCGTCGCCGTTGCGGACAACGCACACGTGATGGTTAGTCGACGTTCCAAGTTGGCGCCTTTCTGTCATCGATTTGCAATGACACGTCCTACAACCGGATGAGGTTTGGACCGTGGCCAAGTTCGTTTGTGCTCGTTGCGAATCACGTCCCCGAACAGGCGTCCGAAGCCACTGAGACGGGTTGGCGCGCTGTTTGGGTGGCTGATGCGCCTAGACGGCGCTGCGCACTTCGAACACGTCGGGGCAGATTCGCATGCAGGTGCCGGTCGAGGCGCAGACGTCGAAATCGACGCTCACCGTCATGACGTCGTCTGTTCAGGCCTTCGCAGGACGATAGCCGTCGGCGGTCGCGTCCTCGGCAATGGCATAGCACCGTTCTGGGACCGTGCGGTCGTAGAAGCGGCCCCCCGGCACGTGAAAGATCTTCGAGCTCTCGTTGGCCTTGATCTGGTAGCCGGAGGGACACTCGCCATCCACAGGGAGAACCCACCGGGCCGCGGCAGTCGGTGCCTCGGCCTCCTTGCGTGGCGGAGCCGATGGCGCCGGCGACCATTGCGGCGCCGACGCGGGTGTCGATTTCCGGCGGGCTACACCGCGGTAGACGGCGCACCCGACGCCAGCGAGCAGACCGAGCCAGAACAACCGCCGAAGCCAACGCATCATGGACGAGGACTTTACAGCTGATGCCGTTCGTGGGCGTTCAATACCGCGCGCAACGATGCGGTGATGATGTTCGGGTCGACACCGACGCCCCACAACACCATTCCGTTGGGCTCGGATGTTTCGACATAGGCCACCGCGTGCGCCTCGGATCCTTGGCCGATGGCGTGTTCGGCGTAGTCGAGCACGTTGAGCTCGGCGGCGACTCCTTCGCGGAGGGCGCGTACGAAAGCATCGATCGGTCCATTGCCTTCTCCGACGATGGTGACCGGTGAACCATCGACAACCAGTTGCGCAGTGATCGACGTACGCTCCGTCGCAGAATCACTGCGTAGCTCATGGCTGTTCAGGCGGAAACGCGGCTCGGGCGGGAGATAGTGCTCCTGGAACGCATCCCACATCACGACCGGGCTGATCTCGGTGCCGGAGTCCTCGGTGATGTGCTGAATGGTCTTGGAGAACTCGATCTGCAGACGCCGAGGCAGGTCGAACCCGTGCTCGGTCTTCATCATGTACGCGACGCCGCCTTTTCCGGACTGCGAGTTGACCCGAATGACCGCTTCGTATGAACGACCCACGTGCTTCGGATCGATCGGCAGGTACGGAACGCCCCAGCGGTCGTAATCGTCGGGCAACGCTTCGAATCCCTTCTTGATGGCGTCTTGGTGACTACCGCTGAAGGACGTGTACACGAGATCGCCGGCGTAGGGATGGCGGGGAGGTACGGGCAGCCGGTTGCAGTACTCCGCCACGCGGCGCAGTGCATCGATGTCGGTGATGTCGAGTTCGGGATCGACCCCGTTGTTGAACAGGTTCATCGCCAGGTTCACGATGTCGACGTTGCCCGTTCGCTCACCGTTGCCGAACAGCGTTCCCTCGACTCGGTCGGCGCCGGCCATCACCCCGAACTCGGCAGCAGCGACGCCGCAACCGCGATCGTTGTGCGGGTGCAAACTGATCACGACGGAATCGCGGTCGCGAATGGTTCGACCGAACCACTCGATCACATCGCCGTACACGTTGGGCGAGTAGCACTCGACCGTGGCGGGCAGGTTGAGGATCAGTGGTCGCTCGGGCGTCGGTTCGACGACCTCCATCACCGCCTCGCAGATCCGGATGGCGAACTCCGGCTCGGTGAGCGTGAAGCTCTCGGGTGAGTACTCGTAGCGGATCTGGGTGTGTCCCATGGTTTGCTCGAGCTTGCGGCACAGTCGCGCAGCGTTCACGGCGATGTCGACGATGCCATCCATGTCGAGCCCGAACACCACCTCGCGCTGCAAGGGATTCGTCGAGTTGTAGAAGTGCACGATCGCCCGTGATGCGCCCTGCAGGCATTCATAGGTCCGCTCGATCAGCTCGGGGCGGCATTGCACCAGCACCTGGATCGTGACGTCATCGGGGATGAGGTCTTCTTCGATCAGCTGGCGGACGAAGTCGAAGTCGGGCTGGCTCGCCGAGGGGAAGCCGACCTCGATCTCCTTGAAGCCCATCTTCACGAGCGCATCGAACATGTGGCGCTTGCGCTGTGGGTCCATCGGATCGATGAGGGCCTGATTACCGTCGCGCAGATCGACGCTGCACCACAGCGGCGCCTTGTCGATGACGACGTTCGGCCAGGTGCGGTCGCGGAGCACCACGGGAATGAAGGGTTTGTACTTGTCGAATTGCATCTTCTTGGGAGTGACTGGCTGCGGAGGCATGTCGGGCTTTCTGGTTTCGTGAACGGTTGGAACGAGATCGGTTGGAAAAATGAAGAACCCCCCGGCCATTTGGCGGGGGGTACGGGCAAGCGAGGGTACGTCGCGCTTGCCCTACATAAGCAGAAGGAGGGTACGGGCGGCAGGCATCAACCCCAGTCTGCCCGCAACAACCGCAAATGTCAACGTAGACGCAGCGAGGTGTGGTGTAGCGCGACTCTCGTCAGGCGACGAGGAAGTTGATGAACTGCCACGGATCGTCGAGGTCGAGACGATCTGCGTCGTCGGCGAACCTGGGGAACAGGTCGTTGCGAGTGGAGAGGGGATCCCAGTCGGCGGGCCCGGAGGGCAAGCTGCCGAGGTATCGGGAAGCGACCTTCAGCACCTCCCGCCACGGAAGATCGTCGGGTACGCACACGCCTTCATTGGGATGGTCGATCATCCACGTGACTGCGCCGACGATCGAACCGGCCACCTGCAATGTGGTCGCGTTCTGGTGGTCGACGATGTTGCGGGTCTCGTCGATCGACAGCAGCGAACCGGTCCACCACGAGCGAAAGGGATGACCCATC